>NZ_JANMZH010000593.1:0-13959 GCF_031383065.1 Microcoleus sp. OTE_8_concoct_300
TTCACAAAGCCTGTCACAAGCACATACATACAGGCAAACGCTCTGAGGTTTTGGAGGCTTGAGCCGGATGATGGGAAACTGTCAAGTCCGGTTCTTAGGGGAGGAGGACGCGGCGACGTGTTCCTCCTTACCCGACAAAAACTCAACCCCCCAAATCCCGGTAGCGCCTGGGGTTTTGGGGGGTAAGAGTTGTTCGATTTTTCAAGCCCGAAAATTTTCCGGCTTATTCGCCAGATTGCAGGGATACGGGCGATCGTACAACTGTCGGCAGGGATATTTTCTCAACAGCAGGAGTACAACCGAGCCACTGCACCGACAAGTCCGCAAACTGCTGCTCCTGGCCGCTCACGCAAAAACGAGTCGGCAGCGCAGTACCAGCATTCCGCAGCCCCAAAAGCTCCAACTCTCTGGCTGCTGCTGCCACCACTCGCACCGCAGGATCGATCAATGTCACGCCAGCGGGCAAAAGCGAGCGCAGCACAGGAGCCAACAACGGATAATGAGTGCAGCCGTAAATCAGCGTATCGATGCGCTGCTGAATCAAAGGAGCCAAATATTCCCGAGCCACCTCACAAGTGTAAGGGTCGTAAATCCGGTTTTGCTCGACCAGCGGCACAAAAGCCGGACAGCTAACCTGCCACACCAGGCAAGAATCGTCCATTTCCAAAATCGCATTTCGATAAGCATTGCTAGCAGCCGTAGCAGGAGTTGCGATGACCCCGATCCGCTTGCCTTGCTGCACCGCAGCCTGCGCCCCCGGCAGAATTACTCCCAACACCGGAATATCAAACTCAGCCTGCACCATCTCCATCGCCAAAGCAGAACTGGTGTTGCAGGCCATAATCACCATTTTCACATCCTGTTCCACCAGCCAGACCATAATTTCGCGCACAAACTGCACAATTTCCGACGGCGCGCGAGTGCCGTAAGGCAGCCTCGCCGTATCTCCAAAATAAAGTATCGATTCGTTGGGCAATTGTCGGTACAACTGGGTCAAAACAGTCAAACCGCCCACGCCGCTGTCAAAAATACCGATTCTTTTTTGTCCAGAGTCTGTTGTCATTTGTTAATTGTCAATAGTCAGTTGTCAATAGTCAGCAGGCATCAGTCATTAGTCATCAGTCATCAGTCATTAGTTTGACGGGAAAATTACCAATTACCAATTACCAATTACCAATCCCTTCGGCAATATATTATCTTTGTTGAAGATAAACTAAAATGCCGCGAGCGATCGAAGCCGCCATTTGACTGCGGTAAGCTGGGTCAGAAAGCCTAGCAGCATCCTCAGCACCCGTGACAAAACCCACCTCCAGCAAAACAGAAGGCATAGAAGTCTTCCTCAAAACATAAAATCTCGCCTGCCGCACCCGGCGGTCAGTCGCCCCCGTCCCCTGCAAAATACTGGCGTGAATCACCCGCGCCAAATCTTCGCCGTTATTGAAATAATAAGTCTCAATCCCGCTAATATCCGGCCGACTCATATTAATTGCATTAGCGTGAATGCTGACAAATAAACTAGAATTCACGCGTTCTGCCAAAGAAACTCTGGGTTCCAGGTCGATTTCCCTGTCGTCAGTCCGAGTCATCACCACCTGCACCCCCTGCTGTTCCAGCAGCTTCGCCACCTGCAACGAGATATCCAAAACAATTTCCTTCTCCTGAATGCCCTGAATCCCGACTGCCCCCGGATCGCGGCCGCCGTGGCCCGGATCGATCGTTACCACAGCGCGGCGGTTAGAAACCGGGGGCAAATCGCCGGTACCGACAGTGTTGCTCGGCAAAGGCTGCAGGCTCCTGGGAGTGCGACTCAAAGGCGGCTGCGCGCTAGCATTGGATAGCAACTGCAAAGACAGCAACTGCGGGCTCGGCCTCGTCACCCTGCCTACCTGTACCCCCGATCGCGGCTGTACCCAAATCACCACAGTCTCCGCGTCTTCTTGGCTGGCAGTAAACGAGACAGGACTGTTGGCATCGAGCTGAGGAATTTGCCCCGCCAGGGAACTAGAGGCGATTCTGATCCAGTAAGCTCTCGACCCCTGGTCCCACCCGCTGCTATAGGAGACTTGGCGGTCAGTTCTCACCAACAGTTGCGTGCCGTTACTGCTTAAATCAATTGACTGAACTTTTGCTAAATTTCCTTGAGCTTGTCTCTGAGGAACAGCTACAGGTTGGGGGCGGCCGCTTGCTGGCTGCCGGGCGCCCTGGGGCAAGAGCATAACCCCGCCCAAATTGCTTACAGACGCCCGCCACTGAGTATTAGAACTCTTCATCCGCAAAGTCACGCGGGTAACGGGCGGGTCTGTTGGCAGTTGCCGGACTTCAATCTTGTCAACCCCGTGCTTGCCGTTGGTTTGAGGCTGTTGGCTGGAGAGGCCGGGCGCTAAAGTAGCTCCTTCAATATCGAGGGTAGCGATGTCCCCGGCCCGACTTTGTTCAAAATTAATTTGGGGGCGGCCGCCCTGGGTGCGGACTAAAAAACCGTCCGCCGTCACCTGAACGTTCTGAACTACAGTCGCCCCGGCCGACTGGGCGATGGGTGCTGAAGGTTCAACCGATAACCTTTCTCCCCCTGGCTCTGAAATCGGATTTTGATTTCCTGCCCGCACCGGCGTTGGCAAATCCACTGTCCACTCGCTGGGAGAAATCCCCCGGAATTTTACTTGCTGGGGGTCTAGAGTAAACCCGTCTCTGATCTCGACCACAATTCTGGTCGTATCGGCGTCAAACTGCCCTACCCGCACCGATTCGATCGCCCCTGAGAGCGGTTTGCTGACCGAGGGACGGCCCAGACTCGTCCCCGGCAAGTCAATCACCAACCGCGTCGGGTTGAAAATCAGTTGAGCCTTGGGTTGTACTCCCCCGTCTGTTGTAATGTAGAGCCGGTTCTCTGAAGCATCAAACCGCCAAGATTGCAGTCTAGCTGCTTCGGCGGTTCCGGCGAGCAAAAATACACTTAAGAAACTCGGTAGTAGCCAGTGGAATTTCACGACAGTTTTTTCCTCGTTTGCGTTACTGCCAAAAGCTGGGAGGGCGCTGCTTGCTCGGAAGGCTTTCAGCAGTTAGCCGCCAGCAGACCGGGGGCACGGCGGCCGTCAGTTGTTGGCTAATTTGACTTTTTTATGCGTTAACAGGCTCCGAAATGCCAGAATCAGGCATTTTTGAACTTTCCCGTATACTTGGGGGCGATCGGTTATAAGGTGACTCAAAGATTGCTGGTACAAGGGAAGGTATTTATTTTTAGGAACTAGAAACAAGGCGTCTCTTGAAGCTAGAAGGTACAAGTTAGAACGTAGAATTTTATGGAGCTTCAGGGGAGGGGTTTCATAGCTCTTTAATATTGGCGAAGCTCGTTACGGCAAGGGTTATAATCCGCTTTACATTTGCGTTTTATTCTAACTTTTCATAAACCACCCCAACAACTTAACAACCTACCTTGGGAACAATCCGGATTTCCAAGATTGATGCGACTTTTGAAGGCAGTCAAAGTTAGTCCGACACCAACTAGCATATTCTTTTGGAAAAGCCTTGTTGCTGAGACTTTGACAGTTAAGTACAACTACATAGCGCCCCTTCTCTCTTTTTTTTCTTGACTTTTTATAGTCAGGGATTTTCCGTGCTGCTTGAAACTTCGTTGGGCGCGATCGACGGATCCCGCCAAGGTGACACTATGATAGCTAGTCCATGCTGTCTGCAGTAACCGGAGAGTGTTGTGTGTTAATTTGGCGGGCAATGCTTTGTCATTAACACTCTTTTTGAGTGCACGTTCGGCAGCCAGAGCATTGGTTGGTTGACGGGAGAAAAAGTTTTGACAGTAGATATAGTTCTGGCAGTTGTCAAGTTTTTTGGACAGCAAAAACAATCGATCGGCTTCTGGATAAAACCTGTCATTTGGTTTGATGATCTGCCTTTCCACTAACTGCATGACTTATATATATACTACCAGTTAGAGAAGATACACTATCTTGGCGATTGTGTCAATCTCTGAATTTCTGAAAAAAGCGACCATAAAAAAAGTAGATAAATCACCTGACAGAAAGACGGAAACTTGCTTTGTGTGAGGATTCGCCTTTAGCCAAAAAGTTGTTGAGGTTAGTTCTATCCTCAACTCGCTGTCCGTCGTGTCAATCTCAAATCTCAAATCTCAAATCGACTGACTCGACGCTGTGAGGGAAGTTTTGTAATATAGCAACGGCACCTGACGGTGAGGAGGTTCTTAATTGCTGAAACATAAACGGTCCCTTGCAACGGAGGTCTTCCTTCTTCTTTCTTGCTTCAAAATCTGCTATACCATACCACCGAGTGCGATCGAGTTCTAACCACTTTATTTTTGAGCGGGATAGATACCCGCAAGTTATTTTTGTCCATTAGGAACGTACCGCCCCGTATCTAATCAACAGCGCTGCAATTGGCTCTCGCCCATAGGTGCAAAATTCCGGCTCATCCAGTTCAAAATTGCTTGATTTACTTGTTCGGGGCATTCATCCTGGGGACAGTGGCCGGCATTGTCTAATTCAACTAGCTCTACATAATTGGGATTGCATTCGACAAATTGGTGGGGTCGGGCGAACCTAGGGGGAATCATCCGGTCTTGTTTGCCCCAAATTAACAGCATCGGGATTCTTAAATTTCGCAGCACAGTCTTGACACTGGGGCTAAATTGTGAGCTGCCTACAGCTTTAAATAAAGCGCAGAAGGCGCGGGCGGCTCCCCGATCGCCTGCTGGTCCTGCTAGAATTTCCACTAATTCGTCGGTAACAGCTTCGGGGTTGGCGTAGGCAAAGGAAACCCAGCGGCGGACAAAGTCCGGCTTGCGGGCAAAATAAAACAGAGGTCTGAGTATCATCGGGGAAACAAACAAACTTTCGACAGCTTCGATCGCCGGGAGCAGCCATCCGGGCACCGCCTCGGCTCGCACAGAAGGGTCTGGGAGGCTAATCATCACTGTGCCTGCCACCATATCCGGGTGAGTCGCGGCGACGGCCAGACAAATCAGCGAGCCGATCGAGTTTCCTGCCAATATTACTGGCTCTCTGATAAAAGTCAGCCAAAAATCATAAACTTGATCAACCCACAAAGACACAGAGTAGTTGACCGGAGCTTTTTGGGAAGCGCCAAACCCCAATAAATCCAAGGCGTAAACCGTTTGGTTTTCGGCGAGTTGGGCGAGATTTTGTCGCCAGTGACCGATCGAAGCTCCAAAGCCGTGCAGTAAAATAATCGGCGTTCCCGATGCACGCGGGGCAATTCCGGCGGCCGCAGAATCTTCAGATTCGAGCGCGCCTGGATTTCGCCCCAAAGTCGGCCGCAAAAAACTGTAGCGAGTTTGCCAACCCCGCCACACCCAGTCTCGTTGAGTTCCCACCCGTTGGTGCCACAGCAGAGAATTTGTCAATTTTGCCTCAGCTCGCAACATAAATTTACACTTGCTTATACCTATTCTACAAGGCTTTTCCGGCGACTTGGGGGACTTGCCAGACCGGGCGAGATCGGGAACCTAAAAGCCGTTTTACCTCATCCTTAACCTTTGACGCTGAATTTTTGACGGTTTTGTCATAAATCGGACAAGTGGGCGGGCGATCGTGTGTGAAGTTACAATAAAACTAGGCAGAAACTCAGCCAGACTGAGTAGAATAGCAAGTATTGTAAGAATTCATTTACGATCGTCCAAATATTCCCCAACGCGATCGCGGAGGGCACACAGGGCGCGGTAGTACGTCCGGTAAGGGTAATACCTTACAACACAGTTCGATCGTCAATCGTGAAATATTGGCCGCGAGAACCTGTAACTATCAAGAAGCTTCGCTATTAAACTACTGCTTGTAAAACCATTCATGCCTGTGATTGAAAGAAGACAAAATCGCAACCTACCCCAGATCAACGAAAACATTCGATACCCCAAAATCCGGGTGATCGATACCGACGGCGCGCAACTAGGGATATTGACGCCCGCAGAAGCGCTGCGCCTGGCAGAGGAAAAAGAACTCGATCTCGTACTTGTCAGCGACAAAGCTGACCCGCCCGTATGCCGGGTCATGGACTATGGGAAGTACAAATTCGAGCAGGAAAAGAAAGCGCGAGAAGCCAAGCGGAAGCAGCACACTGCCGACGTGAAGGAAGTGAAGATGCGCTACAAAATTGAAGAACACGACTACCAAGTGCGCCTCAAACTAGCAGACCGCTTTATCAAATCTGGGGACAAAGTAAAAGCCACGATCATGTTCAGAGGTCGGGAAATCCAACACAGTAACCTAGCAGAGGACTTGCTTAAGCGCATGGCCACAGATTTGCAGGAAATAGCAGAAGTGCAGCAAGCCCCGAAAAAAGAAGGACGCAGTATGATGATGCTGCTGTCGCCCAAGAAAGTATAAATAGATACTCATTAGTCATCAGTCATCAGTCAATAGTAATAGACTGGTGACGGTAGACTAATGACCAGGCCCAAAAACGGATAGAAGTTTCCGACTCCTGTCGTGGAGGGCAAAAAATTTTAGACCCTAGTTCGATCTCCCAGATTAGTCTGTGGAGTAAATCTAAAATCTAAAATCTAAAATCTAAAATAGACCGACTGGCGATCGCTCCCCTGGATGCCGGAACTCGGTGACACGCTACCACACATCGGGATATCAACGCACTCTTAAGCAATGGAAAATTTTCAAATCAGCGCTTGGGCGGGAGCCGGACAAAAAGTGCTGCGCTCGCTCAACCTGCGATCGGAAGAAGTAGAGCGAACCGTACTGATGTTCCTCGTCTACACTCTAACCTCCGTCGGGCTGATCTGGCTGGAACTGAGCACGGTAGGTCTGTTCCTAGACGAGTACGGTGCCGACAAAATGCCTTTTATCTACATAGCCAGCGCCTTTATCGGTTCAGGCTTGGGATTTGTCTACTCGTGGCTGCAAAAAATCCTGCCGCTGAGGCGCACCGTCGTAGTTGTTCTGGGAATGATGTCGGTACCGCTATTTTTGTTTCGATTCGGCATCGGCTACGAAAATACTAAGATAGCTGGCATCAGCATTGCTTTTATTACTATTTTTTTGATGTGGCTGTGGGTGGAAGCTTGCTATGTCCTGAACGACCTCAACACTTCCATCACTTCCAACCAACTGTTTAATATTAGAGAAATCAAGCGCACCTATCCGCTAGTCAGCAGCGGCTATCTAGTCGCTGGAGTAGTCAGCGGATTTTCTCTGCCTGTTTTGCTGCACGTAGTCGGACTCAAAAACGTTACCCTCATATCGGGGTTGATGGTGGCGATAGGCTCGGTGTTGCTGTACTATCTCACGGAAAAATACAGCCAAGCATTCCCGGAAACGGCTCACTGGACGGATGACGACGAAGACGACCAAGAAGAATTTACCGCCCGCAAAGTTACAGGTCCGCTCCAAAAATACGCCGTACCTCTAGTCAGTTTCTTCATCCTCGCAGAAGTCGTCTACGTTCTGGTAGATTTCCAATTCTACAGCCAGCTAGAATACCAAAACCCGGGGGACGGAGCTAGCTGGATCGCTAGCTTCCTGGGCATTTACGAAGGCATACAAGGCCTGTTTCAAGTGGCGACTCAGTGGTTCGCTTCGAGCCGGTTGGTGGAAAGAATCGGTGTATTCGTGACGGCGATGATTTTGCCGGCGGGCATCGCGATACTGGGGGTGCTGACCATAGGAGCATCCCTGGGCCAGCTAGTATCTGTGTTCATCGGGCTGATATTGCTGAGATTCTTAGACGAACTGCTGCACTACACGCTGTTGGAAACCGTTAGCCCGGTTTTATTTCAACCGATTCCCGACAATATTCGATCGGGCATTCAAACTCTGGTCAACGGTGTGGGCGAACCTTTGTCCTGCGGAGCTACAGGAGTCGGCATCCTGATTATGCTGTGGGTGACAGGCAAGATACTCCCCCAGCAAAACGAAAAGGCATTTCACGACCAGCAAAGCTTGATATTTATTGGCGCGATCGTACTTTTGGCGCTGCTGTGGGTGTTTGTGGTCTGGCTGATCCGCTCTCAATACGTGGGGCTGTTGGTCAAAAGTGCGGAACGGGGGCGCTTGGGCGTCACAGACGTTGACCTCAAAGCTCTCAAGCGCGCAGTGGTGGAAACTCTAGAACAGCCGGGGGGCGAAGAGGAAAAGCGCTCTTGCATCGAACTCCTGACGCAAATTGACCCCAAAAATGTCGGTGATGTTCTGGCTCCCCTCCTCGATTCGCTGTCCCCTGTTTTGCAGCGCCAGAGCTTGGAAACAATGCTGCAACACCCTAACCCCGAATATTTACAAGCTGTCCGCACACTTTCGCAGCAATCCTTGCCGCCGGAGGTGCTGGCCTTGGCTTTGCGCTACATCTGGCTGACGGAAGCTGAACCGAATATCGAAAGCTTGCGGCCTTACTTGCAGCCGAGCGTCGATCCGGTGGTGCGGGGTACGGCGGCTGCTTTAATTTTGAGAAGGGGCGATCGCCAGCAAAAGGCAGAGGCTACTAACACGCTGCGGCAAATGCTGACCCACAAGCAAGAGCGGGAACGTGTTATGGGGACGCGGGCTCTGGGAGAGGCTGATTATTTGCAAGGACTGCGGCTGTACATCCCCAATCTGTTGCAAGATGAATCTCTGCGAGTGCGCTGCGCTCTGTTAGACGTGATTTCGTCTACTCATTCGGAAGAATATTATCCTTCGCTGCTGCGCGGACTCGGTTACAAATCGACTAGGGACGCGGCTTTGCAGGCTATAGTCAAACTTCACAATGACGCCATTCCTTTGCTCGTGTATTTGGCTGAGGATATCCACAAGTCGGATTTGGTCAGGTTGCAAGCTTGGACGGCTCTGGGTCAAATTGGGACTGTGGAGGCGATCGACATTTTGGTCAGCAATTTGATGACGGCTTGGGGAACTACCAGGCGCAATATCCTGCGTATACTCTTGAAAATGCCCTCAGAAGCGGGGATAGAAGGGGTTCTAGACCGCATCGGCCGCAGCGGCTTGGAAACTCTCATCGAACAGGAGTTAATGTTTATCGGTCAAATTTATGCAGCTCTGGTAGATTTGTCTGGTGTAACAAGCTACGGCAATTTCTCGGATCGGGAAGCCAACAGCACCCGGGAACCTGGGAACGATACGGCTCAATTGTTGCAGCGGGCTCTGGCGGGGTTGGAAGCTGATGCTAAGGAGCGGTGTTTTTTGCTGATGAAGTTTCTTTATCCGCTGGATACAGTACAAGCGGCTGCTTTTAACCTCGCTTCTGCCCAACCTTCTTTGGTTGCTAGGGGGTTGGAAATTCTCGACAATACTGTGGATATAGCTAGCAAGCGATCGCTGATCAATTTGTTGGATCAGCACTCGGAAAGAGAAAAATTGAGCAACCTCTCGGAATTGATGGTTTACAAACCTCTAGCCCCTAGCGATCGCTTGCGTCGCTTGCTAGAATTGCGCCACTTCCTTTCGGATTGGGCTTTGGCGTGCTGCTTTCACTTGGCGAGGGAAGCGCGCTGGAGCCTTACGGCTCAACAAACTCTTGTCTGTCTGCAACACCCGACGGGTTTTGTCCGCGAAGCAGTGTTAGCCTATTTGAAAATAGCCTCCCCCCGGGCTTTGGTCGAATTGTTGCCGAGGCTGCAAAATGACCCCGATAATTTGGTATCAGCTCAAGTTGAAGAGATGATGGCCGAGTTGGGTGCTGGGGGAAAAAGGTAAAGAAGGAAGAAGGAAGTTCGGCAAGGGATTCTGTAACGGATGTAACGGATGTAACGGATGTCGGGAAGAGGAAATAAAAAGAAACTATGCCCAATGCCCAATGCCCAATGCCCAATGCCCAATTCCTCTTCCTTTGTTTAAATTTAAATTAATCACTGCATTGCATTATGTTAACCAGCGTCGAACGCCTATTGTTTGTCAGGGAGGTTCCGATTTTTAAGGAACTGCGGGATGATTTTCTCGTGCGTCTAGCATCGGTAATGGATGAACTTTCGTTTCCTTCTAAGCACAGGATTTTTACGGAAGGACAAGAAGGTCGATCGCTCTATATTTTGGTATCGGGAACGGTGCGGGTGCATATAGGCGATCGCGATTTGGCACAGTTGAAAGCGGGGGCTTGTTTCGGGGAAATGTCGCTGTTTGATGCTGAACCTCGATCGGCTTCTATTTCTACTATCGAACAATCCGAGTGTTTGATGTTGACTCAAATGCAGCTCTACGATGCGATTGATGAAACGCCGGGAATTGCTGTTAATATTATTCGCTTGCTGTCGCGCCGGATTCGCGAGTTGAATCAAAAGTTGAATGCTAAAGATGCGCTTATGCCGCCGACAGAGACTGCTAGAGTTGCTGAGATGCGATGAAGGTTGGGAATTGGTAATTGTGTTTTAGTCGATCGGCAATTGAGCACAATTTATCTTCTGTAGGGTGGCAATTGGACACCCTACAATAGACTTGCATTGCATAAATCTTTGATAGATCGACCGCAGATGAAAAGCAGATAAACACAGATGGACGCAGATCCTTTTCAAGATAGTTTATGACTTTTGCAGTCTTGTTTAAGAACTTTTTAGTGAGTTATCAGACAATTAAAAACCCGGTTTCTTCTTGAAGAAATCGGGTTGTTGAAATCGATGGTGAAGCGCGATTTGCTGTCTAAACTATTCGGAAAATAAAAGGGTAGCGGTAAGGTAGGTTAGGATTTTGCAAAACGTGGAGGATAGCCATTATTGTCAGTCCCCAGTGTAGCAGATAACCTAGTGGCACTAAAATAAAGCCAGCCAGACCGAAAGTGACGACAGTTAAAGCCACAATTACGGCGCTGTAAACCCATACATTAAGGTGAAAATTGATGGCTTCTGTGGCGTTTTCTTTGACAACGGGGTCATCTGATACTAACAATACAGCGATCGGCGCTCCGATCGAGAACAGTAACGTGCTGAAAAAAATCGCCCCGTGGCACACCAGTGATAGCAGCTTGCGTTTGTCAGAGTCGTACATATTATTTTTCTTCCTTGACTTTAGTGATAATTTTACCTTTAATAGCAACTGTAGCACAGGCTATAATGGCGATCGGGTGATGATTCCCCTACCTAATTTGTGATGACAACAGAACTCGAAACTGAACTGCTAACTGCTGTTGAGCGCCGGCGCAACTTTGCTATTATCTCGCACCCCGACGCGGGTAAAACTACTTTGACAGAGAAGCTGCTGCTGTACGGAGGTGCAATTCACGAAGCAGGTTCTGTGAAAGCGCGGCGGGCTCAGCGACACGCTACCTCTGACTGGATGGCGATGGAACAGCAGCGGGGAATTTCTATTACTTCTACTGTTTTGCAGTTTGAGTATCAAAATTATCACATTAATCTGCTCGATACTCCGGGACACCAAGATTTTAGCGAAGATACTTATCGCACTCTGGCGGCGGCTGACAATGCGGTGATGCTTGAGGATGCTGCTAAGGGTTTGGAACCGCAAACTCGCAAGTTATTTGAAGTTTGTAAGCTGCGAAGTTTGCCTATTTTTACTTTCTTTAATAAGCTCGATCGCCCTAGCAGAGAACCTTTGGATTTGTTGGACGAAATTGAGAAGGAATTGGGGTTGCAGACTTATCCGGTAAATTGGCCGATAGGTACGGGCGATCGCTTTAAAGGTGTTTTCGATCGCAGAAAGCGCAAAATTCACTTATTCGAGCGGACTAAACACGGTTCTCGCGCTGCTGTTGATACTGTCGTCGAATTGGGCGATCCGCGGATTGAAGATTTGTTGGAACAAGACCTTTACTATCAGCTCAAGGAAGAGTTAGAACTGCTGGATGAGTTGGGAACTGAACTCGATTTAGACTTGGTTCGGGCTGGCAAAATGACGCCTGTTTTCTTTGGCAGCGCTATGAGCAATTTTGGGGTAGAACTGTTTTTAGAGGCGTTTTTAGATTACGCTATGAAGCCGATCGCCCGCAAGAGCAGCGCCGGAGATTTGCCCCCAACTTATGAAGATTTTACGGGGTTTGTGTTTAAATTGCAAGCGAATATGGACCCGAGACATCGCGATCGGGTGGCGTTTATTCGGGTTTGTACGGGCAAGTTTGAAAAGGACATGAACGTGACTCACGCTCGCAGTGGTAAAACGGTGCGTTTGTCAAGGCCTCAAAAGTTATTTGCTCAGGATCGGGAGTCGATCGAGGTTGCTTATCCGGGCGATGTGATCGGTTTGAACAATCCGGGGGTATTTGCGATCGGCGATACTATTTACACTGGGCAAAAACTGGAATATGAAGGGATTCCCTGTTTTTCTCCGGAACTTTTTGCTTTTTTGAGAAATCCCAATCCTTCTAAGTTTAAGCAGTTCCGCAAGGGCGTTTCGGAGTTGCAGGAAGAAGGCGCTGTGCAAATTATGTACTCGGTTGATGAGTCGAAACGCGAGCCAATTTTGGCGGCTGTCGGACAGTTGCAATTTGAGGTGGTACAGTTCAGAATGCAGTCGGAATATAATGTGGAAACGACGATCGATATGTTGCCTTACAGTGTAGCTCGTTGGGTTGACGGCGGTTGGGATGCGCTGGAAAAAGTTGGACGGCTGTTTAATACGGTGACGGTGAAAGATACTTGGGGAAGGCCTGTTTTGCTGTTTAGAAATGACTGGAATTGCCGACAGGTGGAAGGGGAACACCCTGTGTTGAAGTTAAATGCGATCGCCCCTGTGGTTTCTGGTTTGGCTGTTAGCGAGGAGTGAGATTACCGCAGGCAAAGGACACAACAGTGTTGTGTCCATACAAATGATATTTATTCGGCTTAAATACGCCGGATATAAGAAGTTACAATCACGGCTCTAACAGTTTTTCTAAGATGGTGTAAATGTCTTTTTTGTCACCATCTTTACGTCTCCCTAATCCCACGACAACAACTAGAACTCGATCTTGTTCGACTTGATAAACTATACGATAGCGCTGTCCAACAGCTCGGATGCTGCGAAATCCTGATAGGTTATCTACAAGGGCTTTGCCTTGCTTTTGTGGTTCAACTTTTAGTTTATCAATGCGATCGCGCAATTTTTCCTGTTCTCGTCGATCTTTGACTGCCTCCAACATTTCCAGTGCCAATGGGGTAAGCTGGATCTCATATTCGATCGCATTTTCTTCGTGATTCATAGTCCCAATTTTGCTTTGGCATTTTCCCAGGAAATAGTTTCGCCTTGGCGTGCTTGGGTGATGCTTTGGCGCAATTTGGTAACGAATTCTGTATCGGTAAGAATATCTAAGGTTTCTAACAGTTCAGTCAAATGCGTGTAGCTCATTGCAGCCATAACGGGAACGCCATCTTGAGTGATGATGATAGGCTCATTGAGAAGTTCTTGGGGTAGGTTTGGAAGCTGCTGCTGTGCTTGGGCAATGGTGAGTCGTTTGGACATGGTTGTACTAAAGCAACATTACTTTTAATTTAGCATTTCGGCCCAACTAACTGGTTTCGGGCCGCTGACGCTGGTAACGAGTAAATCCAAAATCTAAGATCCAAAATCTAAAATCTAAAATCGGTTGACGGCTGGCCCCCTATGCGGCTACGCTTGGAAGTGAGAGGTTGCTTGCTTGTAGAGGAGGCAGCCCGCGTCGCCCAAAAATCTAGTTGCACTGCCCAAAGCTGTTGGTCGCAGCAATGGACAGCTAACCGCCAAACTGGAACTAGCAGTCTGGAGGCTAACAGAGTATCTTAACATCCTCTGTAGCCGCCCTGCTATGTGTTGAATAGCGGGGCGGCTGGGTTTTTGGGTTTTTCTAGAAAACCCAAAACCAGGAGAACATATTATGTCACAGGAATTTGTGCCTGACGACAACAAATCCGTTAGCGAAGCCCTCGAAGAGGATCGGCCAAATGACGACTCCGCAGCAGTATGCGAACAGGAAGTGGTGCTGTTAACGGTTGTCGGTTCGCCCAAGGGTGTCCGGGAAACCATACTCACTTTGTACCGGCTGGGATTTGCAGAAGTGGGCGATTGGAGTCCC
>NZ_JANMZH010000703.1:0-2088 GCF_031383065.1 Microcoleus sp. OTE_8_concoct_300
CGTGCAAATCTGGGCAACGGCGCGTAATTTTGCACTCAATTTATATCGAGAGTATGGATTTCAGAATATGGCTCAAGCTCAACGACTTGCTGGCTTTGGTCTTAACACACTCAAGGAATTATTTAGAATGAAATAGCCCTGCAATAAGAATAGATTTAAAAAATACACCAATGAAGCATATTCAGTAGATTTGCGAACAAAAATAGTAGCAGCCCATCAAGATCAGAAGCTGTCGATCAGAAAAACAGCAGCGATATTTTCCGTCAGTAAAAGCTTAGTTCAAAAGCTGGTCAAGCAACAAAAAATAGAGGGGAATTTACAGCCGAAACCCAGGGGGAAACCGAGATACAGTCATTTGAATAATTCCACAGCAGAGTTGAGAGAAATAGTGGCAGCCCATCCCGATGCCACCTTACTAGAATTGTGTGAGTTATTTGCCCAGAAGACTGGAAATTGGGTGGGTAGAACAGCCATGTGTAACGCTTTACAAAAGTTGGGATTAAATCGTAAAAAAAACAGTGAGAAGTAGCCAAGCTGGCACTGAAAGAGTCATGAAATTAAGGTTAGAGTATTGGGAAAAAGTCAAGCATATCGATCCAAAAAATCTAGTCTTTTTAGATGATACTGGAGTATTACTAGGTTTAACCAGAACTCATGCACGTTCTCAACTCGGAACGAGAGCCTAGGCGGTCAAACCTTTTTATCGAGGCAAGAAAATCACAGTAATTGGTGCAATTAGTTTCCAGCGAGTAGTGGCATTAATGACCATAGACAACTCGATGGATAGCCAAGCATTTGAGGTGTTTATCGCTCAATATTTAGTGCCACAATTGTGGTCGGGAGCAGTAGTAGTGATGGATAACTTACCAGCGCATAAAGTAGATTAAATTAAGCCCGTAGATTGAAGCGGTGGGTGCTTCTATCTTGTGTTTGTCCCCATACTCTCCTGATTTTACTCCAATTGAATTATGGTGGTCGCAACTCAAATCTTTATTGCGACAGTTTTCACCAACCAGCACTAAAATGGTTGACACGATAATTGCTGTGGCTCTTGACTTGATTAATCCGAAACATCTTAAAAACTGGTTTACTAATTGCTGCTACTGTACCTCATAACATCCGGAAGTGCTGTAATAGGGACTTTTGGCAGTCTAGGCGGCATTTATTCTGGAACTTGCGGAGAAGTTGGAGAACTTAAACTCAACGGTTTAACAGGAGTGGGTACAGATAAAGCCGGGAATATCTAGGTTAGCAGTGATGGTTTTGGTAGTTCAGGAACCGACTTGAGAAAGTTCTCCCCTCTCGGGAAAATGCAATGGCAATTATTGGGTTGGCAATTCGTAGATAATGCCGATGCCGATCCAGGTACTGACGGACTGGATCTGTGCACGAAACATGAACATTTCAGGATGGACTATAGTAAATCTAATGGACAGGAATGGACTTACAAAGGTTATACCGCCGATAAATTTCGCTAGCCTGACGATCCGCGACTGCACAACCAAAACCATTCGGCGATGTCTGTTTTTGTCCGTCGAATTAAAGCTCAACGTTTCTTATATCCCACAGGAATATTTGCCAATCAGCTCAGCGTCTACCGTATGAAAGGAGAATTTGCAGTTCCCAGCGCCATCTTTGCCAGGGAGCATTCTACGTGGCCAACCAATCAGCCAGCGACGGGAAGCTGGTTATGGTGCCACAACAATGGTGATGGCTCGATTCAAAATGATGATTATGAAAGTTTAGGTGCAGCAGATGGTTCGATCTGGGGTTGGGAGGTTGATAGCAAGGGGGACATCTGGCAAACACCCGAGTCGGGCTTCATACGACATTATCGCTATCTTGGATGGGATGCCTATGGCAGTCCAAATTATATTGGCAGTGCTTCGGAAGTCATACCCATGCCTGCGCCTTTCAACAAGCTCGAAAGAATCAAGTATTTCCCTGATAAGTAGTTAAGCAAAATTAATTACATAATTTTCTCCAAATTCTTTAAGTATTTTTTCCACACATGAAACAAGAGCTGGCCAGCTAGAATAGGCATTTATTTCGATCCATTCATATTTAATAAACCGCCACAGAATCTCA
>NZ_JANMZH010000705.1:0-5918 GCF_031383065.1 Microcoleus sp. OTE_8_concoct_300
TGAGATTCTGTGGCGGTTTATTAAATATGAATGGATCGAAATAAATGCCTATTCTAGCTGGCCAGCTCTTGTTTCATGTGTGGAAAAAATACTTAAAGAATTTGGAGAAAATTATGTAATTAATTTTGCTTAACTACTTAGCAATCCTAAATCATTTGTGAATTTCTTACTCCCTCCCCGAACTCGCGGGGAGGGCTGGGGTGGGGTAAAAAATTTACTACTCATTTAGGGTTGCTATATCATCGATTTTCTTTGTGAATTTGGGCGATCGCACTTGTCACCCGATCTAAATCTTCATCAGTTAAATTAGAGCCAGAAGGCAAACAAAGCCCGTACTCAAATAACTCTTGAGCCACCGCACCTTCAATACATTCGCAATCGGCAAATACTGGTTGTAAGTGTAAAGGTTTCCAAACCGGACGCGCTTCTATTTTCTCTTGAGCAAGTGCTAAACGAACTTGTTCTCTATCTGCACCGAAAGCGGCCGGATCGATTGTTAAACAAGTCAGCCAGCGAGTAGATTTTCCAAAAGCAGCTTCCGGCATAAATTCGATTCCCGGCAAGTTTCCTAAAGCTTGTTTGTAAAATTCAAAATTGCGTCGTCTCGCTGCAACTCGCTCCTCCAACACCCGTAATTGACCGCGACCAATTCCCGCCAAAACATTGCTGAGACGATAATTGTAGCCAATTTCTGAATGTTGGTAATGAGGAGCGGGGTCACGGGCTTGTGTTGCCAAAAAACGAGCTTTTTCTACCAGTTTTTGGTCATCGGAAACTAACATTCCGCCGCCGGAAGTGGTGATAATTTTATTGCCGTTGAATGAGAAAATGCCGATTTTACCAAAGCTTCCAGGCGATCGGTTTTTATAGCTAGCCCCTAGAGATTCGGCCGCATCTTCTATTAGCGGAATTTCATAAGCATTGCAAGCTTCTAGAATTGGATCGATATCGCAACTTTGACCGTAGAGGTGTACGATTACAACAGCTTTGGGTAATTTACCAATTTTTGCTCGTTTGTCAAGTGCTTCTCGGAACAAATCGGGGTTGAGATTCCAAGAAGTGCGATCGCTATCAATAAAAACTGGTTTTGCGCCAAGATAAGTAATCGGCGTCGCAGTTGCAATAAAAGTCAGAGTCGAGCAAAAAACCTCATCTCCCGAACCGACACCAATTAATTGTAAAGCCAAATGCAAAGCTGCGGTACCGGAACTCACAGCCGCTGCGTGTTTGGCGCCAACTACCTCGCAGAATTCTTGCTCGAAAGCGTCTACATGGGGGCCGACGGGGGCGATCCAGTTGGTATCAAAGGCTTCTTTGACGAACTCCTGTTCGAGGGAACCCATGTGAGGTGTTGAGAGGAGGATTTGTTTGTTCATTTTATCTTCAGTTGGGAGATGGATAGGCAGGAAAAAAGTTTGACTTGAGGAGTTCTTTAGGTTGTATGTTTAAAAATTTGACCCGCACTCCCATTAAATAATTATATTTTTCTTTGTGTCGTTTTAGTGTCTTATAGATTGAGCAATCAGAGAAGCCAGGGGATTTAACCCCTGGCTCATAGCTTAAGTCCTTTTTAAAGGACTCTCAAAAATCTTTAGTCTGTTTTAATAAACGAACTGCTACCGGATATCACTGTTAGTTTGGGAATCGTCAAGCACACCTGTGAATTCTGGGGCTGTAGCATAGCCTTCTTGGTTAATTCCGTCTCTTTTCAAGACTTTCAATACTGTCAGAAACAGAATTTTAAAGTCAAACCACAAACTCCAATTATCGACATAGCAAACATCTAGTTTGAATTTAGCATCCCAGCTAATAGAATTGCGACCATTGACTTGAGCCCAACCCGTAATTCCAGGCATAACTTCGTGGCGGCGTGCTTGTTCTGGAGTATAGCGATCGAGGTATCTGACGAGTAAAGGACGAGGCCCAACAAAACTCATGTCACCTTTGATAACGTTCCAGAGTTGAGGGAGTTCGTCCAGACTGGTTTTGCGAAGAAATTGACCGAGGGGTATGAGACGCTGTTCGTCGGGTAGCAAATTGCCCTCAGCATCGCAATCGCTGGTCATCGTGCGAAACTTGTAGAAATTGAAAACGCGACCGTTTTTACCGGGACGGGGTTGGCAGAAAAAGATGGACCCGCCCATGCGGATGTAAATGGCGATCGCCACCATTAATATTACGGGAGAGAAAACCAAAAGGGCGATCGCTGCACATAATCTATCTAATACCCACTTAACCAATTGGCTGACTTTTTTTGAATTTACTACTTTATTAAGTTGCGATATTTGTGAATCTGATTTGAGCGGTAGTAATTCGTAAATACTCATGATTCTGCACCCCAATAGCAATTTACTGTACTTCCCTGAGCCTTACAATATCCTGGTTTATACGGTAATGAATCCTGTTAACTTTACATAAACGTTAAATAACTTCGGTATTTTATGAAGCTTGTGTGAACCTCTGGTTGGGACGCTCGCTTATCTTTACAGAAACTTTAAAAAAAAGTCGCTGAATGATGAATTTTTTGTAAAATCTTGAGGATTGGGACGCTGACTGAATTTTCAAAAAGAATTCATATCATGTCGATACCCTGCGGTGTACTATAATCTACTTCTTGCAAACAAAGTAAAGCATTCCTGCAATTGGTTGATTTTTCAATGATTCTATGTCATCACACATCTTACCTTGGCCAATCTGATAACTCGAACCAACGCCAACTATTTTAAAACCGGCTTTTGTCAAAATTTGTTGAGCCTCTGGTATTTTATACCAATATGGGTAAGGGCCGCGATCGAGTAGCGCCAAAAAGTTAGATTTTCCGCCCAGCTTAAGCCAAGGAATATATTGAATTGAGCGATTCGACCCAGACAACCTCCTCAACATACCTAAATATGCTAAATATACTACAAGCGGACTTTTGATTCTAGATTCAAAATTTAAAAATGAGAAGAGTGCTGTCCCCCCATTTTTGAGAATCCGATAAGCCTCTGTCAAAGCTTTTAACCTTTTTTCCTCTTCCTCTATTACACACACAATTTGCTGCAAGTAAATTATCTGCTCGAAACTGGAATTTTCGTAAGTTAAATCTGTTGCATCCTGCACTTCAAAAGAGATACTCTGACTTGCGTCTCTCTCCTTTGCTTGTTCGATAAACTCAGGCAGATAATCATAACCGTAAAGCTCTTGAAAACCTAAATCTTTCATTTCCCGCAGAATTCTTCCTCCAGCCGTGCCAGCTTCAACTGTTTTTCCATTTTTATTCAAATATTTGACAATTAGATTTTTTTCGTCTTCGCTGAGACCTTTTCTATCTGCCCAAGCATCAAATTCGACTGTACGGAAAACTTCTTTGTTGTTGAGTGACATATACTTTTCAGCTCTTATTCAAAAATATGGCAAACTTTCAATTTTACTTAACTTTATTTGGTGCAGCGATAAGCAGGGAAAAATTTTGTACTCAGTAGTTCTTCAACCTCCGCATTTAAAGACTTTGCCCGCAATTCAACCAGATGGCGATATTTTTTTTCATCTATAATTAAGCGCAGCGTCAGAAAGGTGTGCATCTGCTTAGCAAAACCTGCTTTAAAATGATAGAGACTATCCTTGCCACCTCCAACACCTCCCCCCAAATGAAAAACTTCATTGCCACGTTCTTTAGCCCAAAATCGAAGATAATCGAACATCAGCTTGCTGGGTGCTTGTTTGAAAAACTCGTTTCTGGTTCCTCCCAAATGATATTGAATTATTCCACTACACTCGGTAAATATCCCAGAACAAGTAACTTTATCCTCTAATTCTACTATACACAAGTGGACTTTGTCACCTAATTTATAGAAATGCGAAAAGTATTCATCATCAAAATAGTACGATCGCGCAGCCCCTAACCGATCCATTGTTTCATAGTAAATTGAAATAAACTCTACGATCGACTCCTGAAAAGGAACCATTCTTGCTGTCATCCCCGAGCGCTTTAACTTATTAATACTGGTGCGGTGTTCCCGTCGAGTTTGACTCCATATTTCGGCTTCGGAGAGTTTTAAGTTAACAGATACAGTTTCTCCATTAACGTTGCAAATATCGGGAGATAAAAAATCATTGAAGCCGCTGTTAAGTATCGGATGCAGGCGAAAAAATGCCGAACACACTCCCTTAGCACGCAATGTAGAGATTAGCTGATTGATTGCTAAATCTAAAAACTCTTTCGTACTAGCTGCCTTATCACTCAACAGAATTCCCGGATAACCATAAGGGGAGACTACATCAAAAACTTCTTGTGTTTTTAAGCTTTGGTCAAATATGTGATCACACCTCCGCAACAAATAAGGCAGAAAAAATATTTTGTCATCTTCCGCTATCAAAATAGCTTCTGCTAGGGCGTTATTCCTAATACACTCTAAATATACATATTCAGGTAAATGATAAATATCGTGGCGAAGTTTTTGCAGAGTCTCTAACCACAAAGAGTCTGATAAACCAACTACTTGAATATTCATTGGCTGCTATCCCACATAATAATTAATCTCCTGTCCAGTTGAATTGCTAGGGATTTCCTACTGAGGGCGAGACGCGATAAATCGCCGTCTCTACAAAAAGCTTTCATTCGTTATTATTCAGATGTAACCGGAAACGATATAGAAGTTTTGCGTGTAGAAAGCGACACATCTATAATGTTGCCGAGTTGAGGAAATTCGTCTAAACGGGTTTTGCGAAGAAATTGACCTATCGCGGTGATTTGCTGTAAGTCCGGGAGAAGATTGCTCTTCGCGTCGCGCTCGCTCGTCGGAAGTGCGAAACTTGTAGAATTGGAAAACTTCGCCGTTTTTGCCTGGCTGCGGTTGGGTAAAGACAATTGGGCTACCAATGCGAATGTAAATGGCGATCGCAACCATTAATATTACGGGAGAGAAAACTGCCAGCGTGATCGAGGCGACTAATCTATCTAATACTGCCTTGACCAATTGGCTGTATTTACTGAAACTCTTGGTAGAAGCAACTTCTGAATTCATGAGTACACTCCGGTTGATTGACTATTTAAAATTTTGTAAATTTCCCTAAACTTCACCGAGCGAGAATCAATGAGATATTTTACAGTAATATTGATTCTAATCAGCCACATGATTAGACCTGCCACCCATCGTTTCTAAAATATACTTTAAATCTTGCATCAAAGAACAATTTTCCATGTACTCCAAATTGATCCGCACTTTATCTGGGTAAATTATTTCGTTGTTATACTGCACTGGATCGCTAACTTTTGCGAGTATTTCTTCTTCATTTCTGTAAGCGAGAGTTGCAGGGCCAGTAATTCCAGGTCGCAGCAGAAGCAATTTGCGATCGTCACCCTGCAATTTATCTGCATAACCCGGAACATCGGGTCGGGGCCCTACCAAACTCATTTCGCCAACGAGTACATTCCACAGTTGTGGCAATTCATCTAACTTCCAGCGTCGCAAATAACTGCCAATTGCTGTCACTCGCGAATCGCCTGCAACAGTAATCGAGCTATCTTTCACCGATCGCACGCTCATAGTCTGAAACTTTTTGACATAGAAAATCTGTCCACCTTTGCCAACTCTTTCTTGGGTAAAAAGGATAGGACTACCCGATGTGATCCCGATCAATATAGCTATCACTGCCATTGGTACTGCTAGAATTATTAAACCTAAGAGCGCAATTGTCAAGTCAAAAATTCGTTTACCAAAGTGCAGGTACATATTGAATTCCTCGATGAAAATCTTGCATTTAAAATAACATAAGTCTCAACAACCTAATAATTTATGGCTCTCTGGAACTTACGGTGATATTTTTATCTAATTAGAAAAGCAAGCTAATACACGATCTCGAAAATTGTCAAAATTAGAAAAGCCATATCCTTGTCGCATAATCAACTTAATTCGATTATTTATCCCCTCCATCAC
>NZ_JANMZH010000706.1:0-1059 GCF_031383065.1 Microcoleus sp. OTE_8_concoct_300
TGAGATTCTGTGGCGGTTTATTAAATATGAATGGATCGAAATAAATGCCTATTCTAGCTGGCCAGCTCTTGTTTCATGTGTGGAAAAAATACTTAAAGAATTTGGAGAAAATTATGTAATTAATTTTGCTTAACTACTTAATCGATCGCTTTCTGGCGAGCGGGAGTGATCGATATATTCAAGCAGCGTTAACGATGAGTTTTTCCTGGTTTATTTTGAGTGAAATATAAGCGCAAGTTATGTTAACTCCAAAAACAGGCATTGTTTGATCCGCTCGACATAAAAACACATAAAAAACCCGGCGCCACCAGGTAGAAAGGTTCATGACTAAAAAAGTGATAGCAATAGTTGTTTGTGAAGTATTATCAAGTTTTGCCATGATACGATTGAGACCGAATCTTCGTTTACCTTCCCCGAATTTACCCTCAATCGCATTCCTAATTCTGTCATCTTCCAACGCTTGCCTCTTTTTTGATTTACTCACATTTGCTGGCGGTCTTCCTAATGGCGGCCCACTCAGCCTAATGCCTTTTTCTTTACACCATGCTCGGTTTTCCCGATTTCGGTAAATGCGATCTGCATGAACTGACTCTGGATAATACCCTGTGAATTTATGATATGCTTCTACTTGTGTTTTTAAGTCCCCTGATTCGTTAAAGTTATCCCAGCTCATCCGGTCTAAAAATACATATCCCTCAAAACAACTGGCTGATATTTTGGCTCCAAACTCTACGCTTTTTCCTGCTTTTCCTCGCGACATAGGGACGAATGTGGGGTTGAGTTAAACTTACTATTCTATCCTCAATGCTCTGTTTATTGTTATCAAATAACCATTGCTGTTGGCGATAGACCTCTGTGAGGACTAGCAAGGTTTTATATTGCTTTTTGCTCAGGCGTTCGAGGGTCGCACCTGACTCGATTAGGACTAAAAAATAAATAACTTGATGGATTGTCGGATATAATCAAAAACAGCGCCCTGATTGCTATTTTCTCTAAAATTGATAGAAACTCGCAAGGGATTTTTCTATTCTACCACTTTATCTGAGATTTAAACCTATG
>NZ_JANMZH010000669.1:0-1189 GCF_031383065.1 Microcoleus sp. OTE_8_concoct_300
TAAACCTGACGGCACACAGTATCAAAAGGCGAAAGCGCGAGAACTGCAGGCAATACTTCAACGATTTGACACAGCAGAACGCCAAATCACAATCCTTTTCGACTACCGCGTCGGGGATTACTCCAACAGCCCAGAGTTTAAAGCAGCCACCACCCTCAGCAAACTTTTCAAAAATGCGATCGCCAAAATCGCCAAGTTGCCAGGCCCCCATAAAGGTGTTGATGATTTTCTGGTTGCTGGTGGTGACATTGACGCGGTAATTTCTGCCGCTCTGCCGCCAACCTCAGAAGATTGGCAACTGAAAAAATGGCTGAGGCTTCGGGGCTTTACTCCTGACATCAAAATTAACTCAAAATATTTTGATGCACCCGCCCCAGAGAGCGGAACAGTCACCGCAGTTCAATCGGGTCTGGGAACAGGTAAAACTTATTGGGCTGGAGCCAAGATTGCCAGCGACGCGCGCGGGTTGCAGATAAATTTAGGCTACCGCAACAGTTTGCTTTTGCAGCAGTGCCAGAAATGGGGAAGCTATCACTTCGACGAGCACAATGGCTGGCAGTTCATAAAAGACCCGGACGCCCGATTGAGCCTCTGCGTGGATTCCTTGCTCAAACTGCCACTAAAAATGTTTGAGGATGCAGTCGAACACGTCCGGGGTATGACCGTTATCTTGGATGAGTCGGTGTCAGTGATCAAGCACTTGTTGCAATCTCGGACTCTGCTGGGCAAGCGGATAGAAATACTTGAACGATTAGAAATTATTTGCAAGCTTGCAGATCGCGTCGTTTTGATGGACGGCAACCAGTCGAACATCGTGGTGGACTATATCGCTGAGATTTCGGGCAAGCCATCGGTCAAGATTCAAAATACCTTCACGGGTGAAACTCCTCCCATATTTTTCGTGGAGGCGGGGAAGAAATCTAAAAAATGGTTGAGTGCGGAAATTCTTAAGAGCCGTTGCCCAGTCGTGGCTACAGATTCTCTAAAGGATGCCGAGGCTTTCGCTAAGCAGCTAGAAAAAACGCACGGGCGGGGAAAACTGCTAACTTCCAAAACTGCAACAAAGGCAGAAGTCAAAGAATTTCTCAAAGACCCCGACGCTTATATCAAGAAATACGGACTAGCTTGGATAGTTTACACTCCGACGGCTGAATCGGGCATTGACATTAGCATCCAGAATATTGACATT
>NZ_JANMZH010000682.1:0-13692 GCF_031383065.1 Microcoleus sp. OTE_8_concoct_300
TTATTTCAACTTACTTAGTTTAGGTAAATTTGACAAACTTCTGTAATGCTAAAACTGCATAATTTCAGCCCAAAAGCGTTTCGCTTCCAAGTTTTAACAACAGATAAAAAAATCCGACCCACATCTGCGGAATGTGGGCTATATAGCATCGGAAACTGCTGTATGTTGCACCATTCTCAGAAACAGGCAAGATGCCTGTTCCACAGAAGATTAATTCTCAAAAACAGACAAGATGCCTGTTCCACAGAAGATTAATTCTCTTGTGGAACAGGCATCTTGCCTGTTCATAAAGACTACATAATCTTAGGCACTTTAAAAAACTCCCCATCGCGATCGGGAGCTCCCTGCAAAATACTTTCTCCGTTAGCAAAAGGTTGCAAATCGTCCGATCGCATTACATTACTAACATCGATCGCCCGCGTTGTCGGCTCCACATTACTCGTATCCAGTTCGCTCAACTGCTCAAAATAATCCAAAATACCGTTCAGTTGACTGGTAAACTGCTCTTCTTCTTGAGGCGTTAATTCTAATCGAGCTAAATTCGCTACTTTCCGAACTTCTTCTCTGTCAATCATAAAAATCTGTAATTGGGAATTGGGAATTGGGCATGGGGAATTGGGCATGGGGAATTGGGCATAGGGAATTGGTTATTTGTTATTTGTTATTTGTTATTAGAGAAACGACTAACTACTAACTATGCTCCATGCCCCATGCCCCATGCCCTATGCCCCATTCCCATCATAGTTAGAAATACACATCAATCTGCGCTCTACCTGTCGTCTTCAGCCAATTTTGCACCTCAATGTAATTGTTCGGGGCCAAGCGAATAGCCTCCTTCCAATAATCCGCCGCTTTATCAAACAGCCCTTCCGCCGCTTCAAGATTGCCAGCTTCCTTTTCTTTTTCCCCTTGATAGTGGTAAATCACAGCAATATTATTCAGCGCCTGCGGCATTCTCGGATTGAGCTCCAGGGCTTCGCTGTAATATTCCAAACCTTTATCGTGTTCGCCGTTGCTAGTATGGATCAGCCCTATATTGTACAAGACATAACTGCGATCGTAAGGATCTTCCTCCAGCTTCAGCGCTTCATGATAATTTTCCAGCGCTTCAGCATATTCGCCATCTGCTTGAGCTGACATACCATCCCGGTAATAAGCAAAAGCTTCCTTCGCCTGCTTTTTGGCCGGCATAATCTTCAGGATGATATCAGCCATTACCGTGAAACTTTTGTCAATAAAGTTATCGTTGCGTTGAGTTCTTGGCATATGCGATTCTTTGGTTAGTGGCTAATCAGAAAAATTAGCCTGTAAAGTTTTCCTATTAATAATTGCGCAACTGTTTCAGTTGGCAGTTGTGTTGAGGGCGCTAACAAGTCTAGTCGATCGCAAGTGCGAACCTTAAAACACGCCCTTGGGTTTAACAGCCGCGCAAGCTCTATCTATTTTAGATAACTCTTGCAAGACTTGCAAAAAAACTAGATTTCTTTAACCTATCTCTCGCACTCTACACAAAACTTAAAAACAACCGCCCAGAAAGGAAAAGTTCTGCTGTAGGGTGCACGGGCTATCCTCTTGTGCAAGCAACGCTTACGGGCGATCGCGCAGCGTACCCTACTAACTGTACCCACAATCCCCCGCCGTTGTCGCTTTTGGCAAACAAGCAAAAGCAAATGCCGAGGAGAAATTCAATCACAAAGTTTTATTAAGCTATGCGAGTTTAGCCAACACTTAAAAGTTATTCGGCAAAACACTAGCAATATTTTGCCCCAAAGTCAAGGGCCGCCTCAAAAACAATCAGAAACCCGATCGCCAAAACCAGCTCGAATTCCCGCAATATATAATAAAAATAACCGGGTAATTTTCACAGAGAGAAACCTATGGCTCCGAATCCCACCATTATGCAAGCCGTCGAACAACTTGGCTACCGCGTTACGGTTGGAGACGTGGCGGCAAAAGCTGGATTAGATGTCAATTTTGCCGAGCGAGAACTGTTAACCCTCGCCTCCGAAGCAGGCGGCAACCTGCAAGTAGCAGAATCCGGCGACATTGCCTACCTATTTCCCAAAAACTTTCGAGATATTTTGCGAAACAAATTCTTGCGCTTGCAGTTGCAGGAATGGTGGCAAAAAATCTGGCGGATTCTATTTTACCTGATTCGGATATCTTTTGGCATAGTGCTGGTAGCTTCTATCCTCTTAATTTTTGTTGCTATCACGATTTTACTCTCCAGCAGCGATAGCAATAACGGGGGAGGAGGAGGAGAAGGTGGCGGCGGGGGCGACAGAGGCGGCGGCTTTTTCTTTTTTCCCTACTTCTGGAACGACTTACTCTGGATATTTTACTGGAACCATGACGAACCATACTACCAGCAGCGATCGCGCTTAACTGGCCAAAAGCCCCAGATGAGTTTTCTGGAAGCAGTTTTCTCCTTTATCTTTGGAGACGGCAACCCAAATCACAATCTAGAAGAGCGCAAATGGAGCGATATTGCCACTGCAATTCGCAACAACCGAGGCGCCGTCGTCGCCGAACAAATTGCCCCATATCTCGAAAATCTCGGACAGGGATACGCCCGAGAATACGAAGAATATATGCTACCGGCTCTCGCTCGTTTTGACGGCCGCCCCGAAGTCAGTCCCCAAGGGCAAATAGTCTACCATTTTCCGCAATTGCAAACCACAGCCACCGAGAGAAATTCTGAACCAGTAGCAGCTTATTTGCGAGAAATGCTGTGGCGTTTCAGCAACGCCAGTTCCGGACAAATCATGCTCGCAGCAGGGTTAGGAGCCCTCAATCTTGTCGGTGCATTAGTTTTGGGGAATCTATTAAGCCATAGTGCGATCGCCGGTGGATTTATCGGTTTCGTCAGTGCTATTTATCCAATGATCCTGATTTACGGCGTCGGATTTCTGGCAATTCCTTTAATTCGCTACTTCTGGATTCAGTGGAAAAATAGCCGGATAGAAGCCCGCAATCAAGAGCGTCAGCAGCGAGCAATATTATTAAACGAACCCGATGCCAACTTGCTCCAAAAACTGGCCTACGCCCGGGAATTTGCAGCCGAAAACGTTCTGACTGGAGAAGACTTAGCTTATACAACAGAAACCGAATTAACCCAACAAGAACTAGAACAGTCTGCAAAAATAGATGCGGAATGGCAGCGCAGGATCGATCGCTCGGAAAACTTGTAATACTAATGACAAAAAACAGTTGTTTGTTGTTAAGTTAGGTTGAACTAAAATCTTGCACCCTTTTCAATAATAGGCATGAGGCCTGTTCCACAATAAAATATCTTTGTTGGGGAACGGGCTTTTAGCCCGTTGCTAAGAATGGTGGAAAATGTCAATCTTTATTGATGTCATAATTTTTTATAATCCTACTTTTTTTTTAACAACCTTAGGGCGTTTAAAAATCAAAGCATTTTGGTCATACTTCGAGTCGTGATCCATCGCCACAAGTTCCCATCCCTCCTCCCCCAAATGATTGACAAATAGATGCAACGAGCCTTGTTTCCAATCTCGCAGTTCTTCACCGTTTACATATAAACTAATCAGCTTGTTGCCAAAAGGATACATATTCGCATCCACAAATAGATACTCCCACTTTTTCATAGCAATCCTTAAGGTAGTTAGTCATGAGTCATGAGTCATGAGTCATTAGTCATTAGTCATTAGTCATTAGTCATTAGTCATTCCCAATTCCCAATTCCCAATTCCCCCTTCCCAATTGCCTGTATCCACGACACGGAAGTCACGGATACAGGAATAGCTGTTTTTTCCTTCTTCCTTCCGCCTTCTTCCTTCTTCCTTCTTCCTTCTTCCTGACATCCGTTACATCCGTTACCGAACTTCCCTCTTCCTTCTTCCTGACATCCGTTACATCCGTTACATCCGTTACAGAATCCGTTGCCGAACTTCCTTCCCCATTTGCAGCAGTTACTGCACTGCAATTCTAGCCAAAGTAGCACCCCGGTAATAGTGCAACAAAATCTGCTGGTAGCCGTATCCCTGCCTGGCCAAATTGTAGGCCCCCCACTGACTCATTCCTACAGCGTGACCGAAACCTTTGCCAGCAACTTGAAAACCGATAGGAGCTTGGCCACCGTTCCTGCCGTTCCCACCGCCCGCGTACTGAGGAATCACAGTAAAGCGGGTACTCCTCAAATTTAGAACCCGGCGTAAATCGGCGCCAGTCATGACCCTAGAACCGCCATCTCCGACTACTTTCATCTTCAAAACGCTGCCGTAAGCCGTAGTCCGTTCTGGCTTCATCGAGATCACATTCCCCACGCCAGAAATCTTGTTGCTAATTTGAGCCCGGGAAAAATTTTCTTTCCATTGGTAAACCGGCGCCCCTTGGTCGAAGTCAGGAACAGCACGCAGGTAAGGCAGGGGTTCGGCCCAAACATCCTCGACATTTTCAGTATGTCCCCCAGAGGCAGAGTGGAAAACGGCTAAAATAATCTGACCGTTGTAAGCCAGAACTTGACCGGCGGTTGCATCGACTGCGGCATAAGTGCCAGAAGATTCTGTTTGCAATCCTTTGTAAACCTGCGAAGACTGAGTATTGTCCACGTCGTAAAGGTCGGTTTGGCTTTTGAGGCGCTGGTGGATAGCGTAGGAACGGGCGGCGACTGCTTGGGCTTTCAAAGCCTCTTGAGGCCAATTGCCACTCATTTCGGCGCCGAGAACGCTGTAGAGATACTGTTCGATATCGACGTAGTTGACGGCAGTCAAGCCTCCTCTTTGAGGAACTAGAAGCGTGCGTCCCCGATACCAACGATCGCCAATCCAAACATAACCGTTCCCGGTCGGCTCGATCCAAACTTGGTTGGCTGCCCAGCGACCTAGAGCCACTTTTCCCGATCGAAATTGAGCCGACTGAGAACTGTTTGCCGACAGTTCGCCCAAATTGCGCCCGCTGCCGTCGCGGATTGCAGCCTTAGTAGAACTGCCGACTTTTACCTGACTTGCCCCGTCTTGTACCGCTACTCGCAAGATCAGCGCGGCCTGGGCTGGGGCTACCATTACCAGCCAAAACAACAACGAAATCCAAAAGTAGCGTTTTTTTAATGTCGAAAGAACGGAAGCAAAAAATACTCCTGACTGCATTTGAAAATTTTCCTTTTATGTTGTATGAGTTTGACAAGTTTTAAGGGGAAGCTGGGGTTCGGGAAAAAGGAAGAGGAACGAAAGAAAGAAAACGTTAGAATTGGGTTTGGCACTCTGTACCCTTGTCGAAAATGATTTTAGCAACTAGATGTTCGCAGGAACAGCGATTTATCCCGGTTCCTGGCTGCGACTATTTCCTGTAGGTCGGATTAGCCGCACTCTGGATATATGTAACATATTTTTAAAGACTTAATTGAGGTGATTTGACTCTTGCAGATTACATTTCTCGGAACTAGCTCTGGTGTCCCCACGCGATCGCGCAACGTTTCCAGCATTGCCCTCCGCTTGCCCCAGCGAGCGGAACTCTGGCTGTTTGACTGCGGCGAAGGAACTCAGCACCAGTTTCTCCGCAGCGACCTAAAAGTCAGCCAACTAAGCCGCATTTTCATCACTCACCTGCACGGGGACCACATTTTCGGCTTAATGGGTTTGCTGGCTAGCTGCGGTTTGGCGGGGAATGTCAAGCGCATCGATCTTTACGGGCCTCCGGGACTTGAAGAATATTTGCAAGCTGGCGTTCGCTATTCTCAAACTCATTTTTCTTACCCGGTGAAGGTGCACAAAAGTCACGAGGGTGTCATCTATGAAGATGACGAATATATTGTTAGCTGCGGCCTTTTGAAGCACCGAGTTACTGCTTTTGGTTATCGAGTAACTGAGAAAGACCGTCCGGGACATTTTGATGTAGAAAAAGCTCAGGCTGCGGGTATTCCTTCGGGGCCGCTTTACGGTCAATTAAAACAAGGAAAGACGGTAAAGTTATCGGACGGGCGACTGTTTAAAGGTTCGGATTTTTGCGGCCCGGATCAAATCGGGCGCAAGTTTGTGTATTGTACTGACACGGTTTTTTGTGACGGGGCGGTGGAATTGGCGAAGGAGGCTGATTTGTTGGTGCATGAAGCTACTTTTGCTCATCAAGATGCTCAAATGGCTTTCGATCGCCTGCATTCAACTTCGACTATGGCGGCTCAAGTGGCTGCGATCGCTGGGGCGAAACAGCTAATTATGACGCATTTTAGCCCGCGTTACGCTCCGGGGAATGCGATCGTCCTGGATGATTTGCTCAAGGAAGCGCAGGCAATTTTTCCGAATACGAAAATGGCCTATGACTTTTTGACTTACGAAGTACCCAGACCTGTTTAAAACTAGGGTTTATCTGACTTGAGATGTGACAGCATTTTCAATGATGGCGATCGGGGCGGGCTAGGAGGGCCCGTTCAAAACTTACGCATTGGCTGTGCTGTTTTGGAGTGGTTGAAATCTCAAGGTCATGATAAAATGCAAAAACTAATTCTATGGTGTTTTATGTCAAATCTTGAATTATTAGCCCAACTTCGGCAATTGTCTCGTGCCCAAAAGTTTCAAATGATGCTGTTTTTAATAGCAGAAATGGCGAAAGAAGAAGGAATTGTAATGGGTAATGAATCGGCTGAAATTATATATTCAGTGCATACTTCTAATAGTGCAGCAGAGCAATTGACGCAGTTACTAGAAATAGAGCAGAAACAAACTCAAAATGTTTAATAGTAGGCGATATCCTTTTCAACCTAAACGAGATGAAATTGGTGTTTTAGCTGATGTTCCGTATCTGCCTTTAACACTAACTTATCAAAATCGTTCTGTTGAAGTTATGGGTTTACAGGATACAGGAGCTAGTGTAAATGTTTTGCCCTATAATGTTGGGGTGCAGTTAGGGGCAATTTGGGAAGAGCAAAGATTTTCTGTTACTTTAGCGGGGAATTTAGCGAGTGCTGAAACGAAAGGGTTATTAGTCTTGGCAAAAGTAGGGGACTTTGATCCAGTTCAGTTAGTTTTCGCATGGACTAGGGTGAATAATATTCCGATTCTTTTAGGGCGAACTAATTTTTTTACTGAGTTTGATGTTTGTTTTTATGGGTCACAATTAGCGTTTGAAGTGTGCCCTAAATTGAGGGATGGTTGAGATTATCAATCTTTTAAAATGCTGCGTTGCAGCCCGGTATAGACACTGGAAAATCATGATGTTTTTAGATTCGATATTGACAGGCCACAAAAAATGCAGTAAATTATGAAAGAAGATATAAAATCATCACAATAATTAGAGAAATGAAAAACGAGTTGATCGCTGGAATCGCTGCACTTGGTGGTTCGTCATTGGGGGGTTCAATTACAATTGCCACCGTACCTATAGCCACTACTTCAACAGTGCCTGCTGCTGGTGTCGCAGGTTGGTTGGGCTTGACAACGACAGCAACAACTATTGTGGCTGCTCCCGTGACTCTCCCAGTTGCAGGAATTGTGGCAGCAGGGGCACTTTTAACCTACGGAGGTTATCAAGCTTATAAGTTCGTCAATAAATAAAAATCAGTAACCGTTTTGTTGAGTACAGGACTTACGCATCTATTAGACCTCTTGCAAAAATAATTAGGACGGGCAAGATGCCCATCCCACAAGATTTATTTTTTCTTGTGGGATGGGCATCTTGCCCGTCCCATCAATTGATGAAAAGGATTTTTGCAAGAGGTATAATGTCTGTCATTTTGCTCCCGACCCGGAGTTTACCATTGAACGGAGTGAAGGGTTCTGCAAGTAAACTCCGCGAAGAATCGAGCGAGATTCTTCGGTTGGCTCAGAATGACAGAATTACAATGACTTCCCGTGGCTCTAAAATCTCCTCATCCGCCTGCGGGCTATACACCTAATCCACAAACTGCCCGCATAACGCCCTTACTCAATAGTTTGTGGAAATGATTTGCTTAATCAGCAAGGGACAAGAGAAGCCAATTATTCAATCGAAAATCTAAAATCGAAAATCCAAAATCGGTCGATCGACCGCAGCCACGGCCGAGGAGAGCCAATGGTTGCTACAATCGGGGAGGGTATATGTTGTGGCTAACACTACAGCCCGTAACCCTGAAAGCTAATAGCTAAATTATTAAAAATCTGCCTCTCCTGCCATGTTTAAAAATCTGCTAGGCGACCCCAACGCGCGCAAACTGAGAAAATTTCAGCCTTGGGTAGCTGATATCAATATCTTGGAACAAGAATTCCGCGCACTCTCAGACGACGACCTCAGAGGCAAAACGGCGGAGTTTAAAGAACGTCTGGCAAAAGCTAAATCTCTCAACGAAGAGAAAGAGCTCCTAGACGAAATCTTGCCCGAGGCTTTTGCAGTGGTGCGGGAAGCAGGACAACGGGTTTTAGGAATGCGCCACTTTGATGTCCAACTCCTCGGGGGCATTATCCTGCACAAAGGCCAAATTGCCGAAATGAAAACCGGTGAAGGCAAAACTCTCGTGGCCACGCTGCCGGCTTACCTCAACGCCCTCAACGGTAAAGGCGTACACATCATCACCGTCAACGATTATCTCGCCAGACGCGACGCGGAATGGATGGGACAGGTGCACCGCTTCCTGGGATTGACTGTGGGACTGATTCAGCAGGGCATGGATCAGGTCGAACGAAAGAAAAATTATAGCTGCGATATTACCTACGCCACTAACAGCGAAGTCGGCTTCGACTATTTGCGCGACAACATGGCTACTGTCATGGAAGATGTCGTGCAGCGCCCTTTCAATTTCTGCGTGATTGACGAAGTTGACTCGGTGCTGATTGATGAAGCCAGAACGCCTCTGATTATTTCCGGCCAAGTGGAACGGCCCAGCGAGAAGTACATCCGGGCGGCTGAGGTGGCTGCGGCTCTGATCAAGGAAAATGAAGAACATTACGAGGTTGACGAAAAGGCTCGGAATGTGCTATTGACCGATGAAGGCTTTGGTGAAGCTGAGCGGTTGTTGGGTGTTACGGATTTGTACGACCCGGCTGACCCTTGGGCGCATTACATTTTTAATGCGATTAAGGCCAAGGAATTGTTTATTAAGGATATTAACTATATCGTCACTCCCGATCGCGAAGTCGTGATTGTGGATGAGTTTACCGGCCGGGTGATGCCGGGACGGCGCTGGAGTGACGGTTTGCACCAGGCGATCGAAGCGAAGGAACGGGCGGAAATTCAGCCGGAAACTCAGACGCTGGCGACAATTACTTATCAGAATTTCTTTTTGCTTTATCCGAAGCTGTCGGGCATGACTGGGACGGCAAAGACTGAAGAGACGGAGTTTGAGAAGATTTACAATCTGGAAGTGACGCTGATTCCCACTAACCGCATTACCAGCCGCACAGACCTTTCCGATATGGTTTACAAGGCGGAGGCTGGGAAGTGGAATGCCATCTCCCAAGAATGCGCGGAAATGCACGATATGGGTCGGCCGGTGCTGGTGGGCACTACAAGCGTGGAAAAGTCGGAGTTGCTGTCGCGGCTGCTGCAGGAGAGGAAAATTCCTCACAATTTGCTTAATGCTAAACCGGAAAATGTGGAGCGGGAATCAGAAATTATCGCTCAAGCCGGACGCAAAGGCGCTGTGACGATCGCTACAAACATGGCGGGACGCGGTACTGATATTATTTTGGGCGGTAATTCTGAGTACATGGCGCGCCTCAAGTTGCGGGAGTATTTTATGCCCCGGATCGTGCAACCCGAGGATGACGACGGGTTTTCGGTGGTGCAAGTGCCGGGTATTGGTGGCCGCCCCGCACCTCAAGGTTTTGCTCCCACGAAAAAGGTAAAGTCTTGGAAAGCTTCGGCGCAGATTTTCCCGACGGAACTATCGAACAATGCCAAACAAATGCTCGTGGCGGCGGTGGAATTGGCGGTGAAGGAGTACGGCGCGCGATCGCTCACGGAATTGCAAGCCGATGATATCGTGGCCATAGCTTCGGAAAAAGCGCCGACAAAAGACCCGGTAATTCAAAAATTGCGGGAAGCTTACAATTTAACTCGCAAGGAGTACGATGCTTTTACCAGCACCGAACACGATGAAGTGGTGCAGTTGGGAGGCTTGCACGTCATCGGTACCGAACGCCACGAATCGCGCCGGATCGACAATCAGTTGCGCGGCCGGGCGGGACGCCAAGGAGACCCTGGTTCTACGCGATTTTTCTTGAGTTTGGAAGACAATTTGCTCAGGATTTTCGGCGGCGAACGGGTGGCCGGTTTGATGAAGGCTTTCGGTGTTGAGGAAGATATGCCGATCGAATCTGGAATGCTGACTCGTTCCCTCGAAGGCGCTCAGAAAAAAGTCGAAACTTACTATTACGATATCCGCAAGCAGGTATTTGAATACGACGAAGTGATGAACAATCAGCGTCGAGCAATCTATGCGGAACGTCGCCGAGTATTGGAAGGTTTGGACTCCAAGGAACAGGTAATTAGATATGCCGAACAGACGATGGATGACATCGTGGGAGCATACATCAATCCCGATTTACCTTCGGAAGAATGGGAACTCGACAAACTTGTGAGCAAGGTGAAGGAATTTGTTTATCTGCTGGCTGACATGACACCGGATCAGCTAGAAGATTTGTCCGTTGAGGAAATTAAAACATTCCTGCACGAACAAGTCCGCAATGCTTACGACATTAAAGAAGCGGAAGTTAATGCAATCCGATCCGAATTGATGCGAGATGCGGAACGGTTCTTTATTTTGCAGCAAATTGATACTTTGTGGCGGGAACACTTGCAACAAATGGATGCTTTGCGCGAGTCTGTAGGGCTGCGCGGTTACGGTCAGAAAGATCCGCTGATCGAGTACAAAACTGAAGGTTACGAGCTGTTTTTGGACATGATGACGGATATCCGCCGCAATGTGGTTTATTCGCTGTTCCAGTTCCAGCCGCAGCCGGCCATGCAAGTTTCGCCAGAGATGGTTTGAAGATAGTTAACAGTTAACAGTTGACTGTTGACTGTTGACTGTTGACTGTTGACTGTTGCTTCCAGGCTCTTCCTGGAAGTTGATTTTACACCACCCATGTCATGGAAGAAGAATAAAAGAAGACCAAATACAGATATTCGCATTGAAATATTGTATAACCTGGAATTATGCCAACTATTTTACGAATAGGCCCTTACCGACTTTACTTTTACAGCCATGAACCAAATGAACCACCTCATGTTCATATTGACAGAGACAAATCATCGGTTAAATTTTGGTTGGAGCCAGTCAGTTTAGGAAACAACCTTGGTTTTAGTGCTAAAGAACTTCGTAAAATACAGTCGGTAGTACAAGAAAATAAACAAACGCTATTGGAGGCTTGGTATGGGTATTTTGGCGATTCGAGCGGACGAGAGAGTTAAACACATTCATTTTACAGAAGAAACCATTAGTGTTGATTTGATGGATGGACGAATCATTACCGTGCCTTTAATTTGGTATCCAAGATTGTTTCATGCAACGCCCGATCAAAGGGAAAAATGGGAAGTATGTGGAGGAGGCTATGGCATTCACTGGGAAGAAATTGATGAAGACCTCAGTACAGAAGGAATGCTGCGAGGTGCACCGGCTCCGAGGCCTAAAATTACTCATTAATTTCGATCGCTATAGCGGTTCTCAAGCGTGGTGAGGTATGCCCTATGCCCGTGGGTCCTCTGCCCTATGCTTTAAGCCAGGTACTACCTCATGTTACTGAGAAAGGCTATAATTCACTTCTAAGCTTTCGTAATATAGCCTTTCTCACGTAAGAGATAAAGGAGGTATTTAAGGTAGATTTGAGATTAAAGCCAATCTTCTTGATCGCTTTTTTGTTTCCTGTAAACTTCACCTTTAGTGTGAATTTTACGGGTTTGTTTGTAAAGAGTTTCTTCGGTATAATTCCATTGTTGCAGGACTTTTTGTAAGTCGGATTGAATATCTCTAGCGCCGGGAAAGCCTCGGTAGCGAATTATTAATCTTGCTAATTCTGATAAATGGTAGTCGGTTGCTTCTGAGGCTAATAAAGTATCGACACTGGCTCGATCGCGCTTGTATTGCGGATGCTGCTGATCTTGAGTTTTTTCTACTGAATCCATACTATTTATATTTCCCAATCATCTGAAAATGTTGCTACAAGCAACCGCCACCCCAAAGCGCGGACATAAATAACGGGACTTACGTATGGGGGCCCAGAAACCGGGTTTTTTTACGAAAATACACAGGTTGCAGCCCGCATATTAGGTAAAAAACCCGGTTTCTTTGTCGGAGTGCGTAAGTCCTGAATAACCTAATGAATAGAGTATTAAATCCGCGCTTCATAAACGGTTTAATTCGGGTATCATAACAGTTAACAGTCATTAGTCATTAGTCAGTAGTCATTAGTCAACAGTCAACAGTCAACAGTCAACAGTCAACTGTTCAGTCATCCCCAGAAATTTTTGTGTTTGTTCAGTAATACCAAATAGCCGATCGCCCTGACAAAAGATTTCCCAGGCGCGAATTCCCATAAAACCAATACCTGCAACCGCCAAGGGCATCGCTGCGGCACCTAAAAGCGCCGCAATGGGGGGAAATATCATGCACAGTGTTAACAGAATGCCAGTAACAACACCGCCAGCAATGCCAGCTTTGGCGGTGGCAGTGGCGACTTCTTCCACTAACTCTGACTGAGTAATTTTGCCTTCCACGCACAATAGCGAGTTTTCTAAGATAGAAAATATTAACTCAATTACTGCAGCGGCGATCGCCCCTTTCATTGCAGCCCCCACGATTTCCGCAACTGCTGCTTTAAACGCTGCATCCGCTAAAACTTGCTTAGCGACTGCTAATTCTGCCGCAGTCATGTCTTTACCACCGCGATCACGATTCACCCAAAAATATTCAAAAATCCCGTTAGCAGCTTCGCTTCCGCCTCCATTAACGTGCGCTTGGATGTGACTCCAATCTTTATCTTGGCAGAAGTTGCGAATTGCTTCTGGGCCTTGGGCGCGAATTTGGGCGGGTATATATTCAAATACTTTTGCTGCTTCTTGCACATTTCGGATTCCATCACGCACCCCAGCCCTAGCAAATTTGAATTGCAGACTTGTTGGCAGGTTCTCAAAACGGATGTTATGTGCTATTTTAAAAGCTTCTTGAGTGGCGATCGCCCCGGCACTAACCATTGAACTTGGCGCTGATTGTACCCACGCCGTTAATACAGTTGCACTTTCCTCAACTTTAGCAGCGATTTCGTTGGCTAAGTTTTGGGTATCTGCAACACTTTCTCGTACTTTAGCCGTTAGCAATTCGAGCGGATTCTGGTTAATTTCCATGTTGATCCAGCTTGCATCGTTAATGATTGAATTATTCCGACTATAACATTCCTCTCCAACTAAGTCTTATTTTTTACTTAATTGCTTCTAACTCCGGCTGTAAATCTAGAGCTTTTTTTTGATAAAATAAAGCTTCATTGATTCGCCCTTGCTGTTCCAAAATTTTGCCTAAATTCCAATAAGCTGCGGCTAAATCCGGTTGAATAGCAATAGCTTTGTGATAGTACATTATGGCATCATCGAGCCGCCCTTGTTTGTAAAACATACTGCCAAAATTAACATAGGGCTTGCTGAATAAGCCTAAAACCCTTACCTCAAAAGACTTTGACTCGCGTTCGGCGTTGACAATGTGTAAGACTATGAGCTAAAATTAGTCAAAAGCCATGCACAGCAGCACTTTCGTTCATGTACCGAAAAGTT
>NZ_JANMZH010000708.1:0-1196 GCF_031383065.1 Microcoleus sp. OTE_8_concoct_300
GTGCAGGCGACAAGAGTGGTCAAACAAATAAACAATTACTAACTCCCCGGGCTATTTCCATTTTATGTTACATTTAACCAATAATCCCCTCCGTGATACCATCATTTTTGTACGGATCGGTTAAGCCATAGGAAAAACAGAAACATGAATTTTGATTTGCCACAACTGATTAAAACTTTCGGTTATTTAGGAGTTTGGGCTATTGTGTTCGCAGAATCTGGATTGATGGTCGGTTTTTTCCTCCCTGGGGACAGCTTGCTGTTTACGGCCGGATTCGTCGCCTCTCAACCGAATAGTCTTAACATTTGGACGCTAATTTTTGGGGCTTTAGTCTGTGCAGTAGCGGGCGACAATGTGGGCTATGCAACGGGACACCGCTGGGGCCGCCGCTTGTTTCACAAAGAAGATTCGCGGCTGTTCAAAAAATCCTATTTAGAAAAAACCGAAAACTTCTAGGAAAAACACGGTCAAAAAGCAGTTGTCATGGCGCGATTCATGCCACTTGTCCGCAATGCAGCGCCGATTGTTGCGGGGGTGGCGGCAATAAAATACAAAACTTTTATGTTTTATAACCTAATTGGCGGGTTTTTGTGGACGTTTGGCATCACGCTGATGGGTTATTATTTGGGACGGGTAATTCCTGATGTTGACAAGTATTTATTGCCGATTGTTTTGGGGATAATTGTAATTTCTTTTGTGCCTTCTATTATTCATATAATTCTAGAACGCCGCGACAGCAAAAAAGATTGAGCGCGAGGAGTGCGATTTGGAAAAATTCAAGCCAGGGCGAGTCATGACAAGAACACCGAAAGCGCTTGATTAGTCGATCGAACACCATCAAAAATTCAGATCGCCCAAGTTTTGCCCGATCGAGTCAAATCCGGGAACTTGCAGCTCGATAGGTTAATCTGGTAAAACTAATAAAGTTCAATGATTTCTGAGAAACAAGATAAATGGTTGCTGCAACATCAGTTCAGATCAAACACGAAGTCAAAGACTTATCCCTCGCCCCCTTGGGAAAGCAACGCATCGAGTGGGCCGGCCGGGAAATGCCGGTGTTGCGCCAAATTCAAGAACGCTTCGCTAAAGAAAAGCCCTTCGCAGGCATCCGAATTTCAGCTTGTTGCCACGTAACCACAGAAACAGCCCATTTGGCGATCGCCCTAAAAATGGGCGGCGCAGATGCTGTACTGATC
>NZ_JANMZH010000714.1:0-37522 GCF_031383065.1 Microcoleus sp. OTE_8_concoct_300
AGTTTGTGGGATGGGCGTCTCGCCCGTCCTTTTTGGACGGGCGGGACGCCCATCCCACAATAACAATTAAAATTGTAAGTTATTTAATTCGCGATCCTAGGTTGATTGCCGATCGCCCAACCGTAGGATCAGGTAAAGCCGAGCGATCGCACCCATACGCCTATTGGGCAGCGCGCAGCTAAAAACTAGGAGATTGCAAGCGTTTGAGGGATTTCGCTCGACTTTCGCTCGGCACTCACGCCAGACAGGGGGGAGGATGTAGTGCTTAGCCAAAGATGGTAAAATCATTGAGATCATCGATCGCACTCGCTGACACCCCATTCAAAGCAGCCAACAGTTGACCATTCTCACCAATCCTGATGAAAGCTGAATCAGCGTTTTGGGTAATACTAAGTTGAGCAAAAGTTAGACCGCCCGCTAACACCAGCGCATCTTCACCTTTTGTGAAATCAGTAATTATATCCGGGCCTTCACCTGCTGTTAAAACAAAGCGATCGCGCCCCATGCCACCGCTGAGAATATCATTTCCCAAACCCCCAATCAGATAATCGTCGCCTTTACCCCCAGAGAGAGTATCGTTGCCCTCGCAGCCCCATAGGTTGTCACTACCGCCGTTGCCAAACATCAAATCATAGCCAGCACCGCCGCACAGGGAATCAGACTCGCCGTTAAAGTCGATCGCCTGGTCTCCGAAAATAGTATCGTCCCCTTCGTCGCCGCAAATGCTATCACTGCCGCGATCGCCCAATAGCAGATCGTTGCCAGTACCCCCCACCAGAACGTCATTGCCCTTGCCGCCGTAAACCGTATCACTGCCCTCACCGCCGCTTAAAGTATCCGCAGCATCTCCCCCGTTCAACAAGTCGTTGCCCGCAGCGCCAAAGAGCAAATCCCGTCCAGTCGAGTCAGGTCTAAACGGGTCAAAACTGCCTCCAAACAAGCAGTCGTTACCCTCAGACCCAACTATAGTGTCATTGCCCTTGTCGCCCCAAATCAAGTCATCGTCTTTGCCGCCGATCGCCACATCATCGCCCTTACCCCCGAAAAGGCGATCGTCGCCGCCGGCGCCGTTGAGGTAATCATTGCCATTGCCGCCAAACAGCATGTCTTTGTCTGCATTCGGGCCAAGGGGGATATTGGTGGGCACTCCCCCGTAAATATTGTCGTTGCCTTTTTGGCCCAGCAGAATGTCGTCGTTGTTGAAACCGCTGATAACGTCGTTGAGATTGCTGCCGATGAGGAAGTCGTCGCCGTCAGTGCCGTTGAAAGTGAGATCGACTGAATTCGGGCCCGGAATCAAACCGATCGCGGGTAGGGTAATCTCTTCGCAAATGCAATCGCAATCGTCTGGAGTTCCCGTGGGAGTCGGAGTCGGAGTTGCCGTCGGAGTCGGAGTTGCCGTCGGAGTCGGAGTTGCCGTCGGAGTCGGAATCGGAATCGGAATCGGAATCGGAATCGGAATCGGAATCGGAATCGGAGTCGGAGTCGGAGTTGGAGTTGGAGTCGGAGTCGGAGTCGGAGTTGGAGTCGGAGTCGGAGTCGGAGTTGCCGTCGGAGTCGGAGTCGGAGTCGGAGTCGGAGTCGGAGTTGGAGTCGGAGTTGGAGTCGGAGTTTCCGTCGGAGTCGGAGTTGGAGTTTCCGTGGGAGTAGGTGTCGGAATCGGAATCGGAGTCGGAGTCGGAGTCGGAGTTGGGGTCGGAGTTTCCGTGGGAGTCGGAGTCGGAGTCGGAGTTGGAGTCGGAGTTGGAGTCGGAGTTGGAGTCGGAGTTGGTGTCGGAGTAGGTGTCGGAGTCGGAGGGTTATTGACAACAATGCTTGCCGTGACGATCGCAGAATCAGCTTTCCCGTCATTAGCCTTGTAGGTAAAAGAGTCTGTCCCTGCAAAACCAGCATTCGGAGTGTAAATGAAAGAACCGTTAGCGTTGAGGCCGATCGACCCAGAAGCCGGATTTGTTACCAGAATCGCAGTCAGCGCATCGTTTTCCGGGTCTGTATCGTTGATTAAGACTCCCAACCCCCTCACGTTGAGACCCGTATTAAAAGCAGTAGTATAGCTGTCTGAATTGGCTGTAGGCGGGTTATTGTTGACGTTTACAGTTACGGTAGAGGGTGCAGAGTCAACTATCCCGTCGCTGACTGTGTAGGTAAAGGTGTCTGTTCCAAAAAAGCCTGCGTTAGGAGTATAAGTGAAAGAACCGTCTTTATTGAGGGCGATCGAGCCTTTAGTTGGGTTTGCGGCCACCGCAGCAGTTAGTGTGTCCGAGTCTGCGTCGGAGTCGTTGCCTAAAACTCCCGGCACTGTTACGCTGAGGAGTTTTCCCGCACTGAGGCTGTAGCTATCGGGATTTGCTGTTGGCACACTGTTAGTGACGTTGATCTTCACCGTGGCGGGGACAGCCTGGGCCCCGTCGCTAGCGCTGTAGGTGAAGGTGTCTGTCCCTGCAAAGCCTTGGTTAGGAGTGTAATTGAATGTGCCGTCGGGGTTGAAGATGATCGTACCGTTGGTCGGGCCTGTAACTAAGGCAGCACTCAGCGTGTCTAAGTCGCCGTCGGTGTCGTTGCTTAAGACCGACGGCACTGAGAACAGAACTTTGTCGTGCTGGATGCTGTAGGTATCCGGTTGTACAGTTGGCTGACTATTGGTGACCTTAATTGTCACCGTCGCGGGGACAGTCTCGGCCCCGTCGCTAACACTGTAGGTGAAGGTATCAGTACCCACAAAGCCAGGGTTAGGAGTGTAATTGAAGTTGCCGAAGGAATCGAATACGAGTTTACCTTGGGTCGGGCCTGTGGCTACAGTGGCCCTGAGGAAGTCGTTGTCGCCGTCGCTGTCGTTGCTTAAGACCGACTGCGCTGAGAACAGAATTTTGTCGTGCCGGATGCTGTAGGTATCGGGTTGTACAGTTGGCTGACTATTGGTGACGTTAATTGTCACCGTCTCGGGGACAGTCTCGGCCCCGTCGCTAGCGCTGTAGGTGAAGGTATCTGTACCGACAAAGCCTGCGTTAGGAATGTAAGAGAAGTTGCCCAAGGAATCGAATGTGAGTTTACCTTGGGTCGGGCCTGTGACTACAGTGGCCCTCAGTATGTCGTTGTCGCCGTCGCTGTCGTTGCTTAAGACCGGCTGCGCTGAGAACAGAACTTTGTCGTGCAGGATGCTGTAGGTATCGGGTTGTACAGTTGGCTGATTATTGGTGACCTCAATTGTCACCATCGCAGGGGCAGTCTCGGCCCCGTCGCTAGCGCTGTAGGTGAAGGTATCTGTACCGACAAAGCCAGGGTTAGGAGTGTAATTGAAGTTGCCGAAGGAATCGAATACGACGAGTTTACCTTGGGTCGGGCCTGTGACTACAGTGGCACTCAGCATGTCGTTGTCGCCGTCGCTGTCGTTCCTTAAGACCGACTGCGCTGAGAACAGAATTTTGTCGTGCACGATGCTGTAGGTATCGGGTTCTACAGTTGGCTGATTATTGGTGACGTTAATTGTCACCGTCGCGGGGATAGTTTCCACCCCGTCGCTAGCGCTGTAGGTGAAGGTATCTGTACCGACAAAGCCTGCGTTAGGAATGTAAGAGAAGTTGCCGTCGGGGTTTAATGAGAGTGTACCTTTAGTCGGGTTTGTGACTACAGCGGGACTCAGGATGTCGTAGTCGCCGTCGCTGTCGTTGCCTAAGACCGACTGCGCTGAGGAGAGCACTTTATCGTGCAGGACGCTGTAGATGTCATTGACGGGCACCGGGAAATTATTAACCGAGATGGGGCCGAGAGTAAAAGCGGCACTTGCTTGGTCTGTGGCGTCGCCGAAAAATAGGAAGTTTGGGGAGTTGTAGGGACTGTACGGTAAAGGAGGCTGGCTGGTTGTTGGATCAAATGCCGTGTAGTCGCGTAGCGGCTGAGTTGTCAGCAATGCTGTGCCGCCGGCAAACAGGCTGTAAGTGTTGCCTTGAACGACGAGTTTATAGTCTGTAGCATTGCTGATGTTAAATGCTGCATTTTCCCCGCGAGTGAACAGGGGAGTATCTTCCTGAGCAAAGATGCCTCCCTTGGGGCCGAGGTTGCTGTTGGTGAAACCCAGTTCAATGCCCTTTTCACCGTCGCTGCTAATGGCGATGATGCTGAAACCTGCCCGATCGTTACTATTACTATTTTCAGCCGTAACTGCAACGTTGAAAGAGACGCTATAACCGTTTGTGCGGTTGAGGCCGGGGAAACTTGAGTTGAGTAAACTAAATGTTGCTGGTTGTTGCGGAGTAGGGGGGATGTATTGGTAGTTTGTATAGCCGGCGTAGCCTGTAGTGTTATTAGCCGCCGTCACGCTAGCAGTATTAATGCCCGTCGTGTTGGGCGAGAACGCACCAGTGGCAAGGGAACCAGAACCGAATGGCGAAGGTAGAGGTATCTGTCCGTAAGCTAATTGAGTACGGTTCGCTGTCCCGATACCGGCGATGGGTCCGCCTCCAAACGGCAAGGTTACAAGCGGAAAGTTAGTGCCGTCGTAGAGGGTAAAGCCGAAAATAAATTGGTAAGCAGCCATTGTGGCTGGCCCGATCGCCAACCCAGATGACACGGCTCCTGTTGTATAATCTAGCTGCCAGTCTCCGCCCTTAGCTTCAGGGCCGATCGGCGATCTAGAAGCAGCAATTTTTGCCTTGGTTAGCTGACTCAGTTGCTGCACAAAGTTAGCGCCCTTCTCCCCCGCCGCTACCTCGCACCCGTACAGCAAAATCTCTCCACTGTCTGCCAGGGATCTCGACCAACGCTGCAATTGTTTAGCGTAAGTTTTTAAATTTATTAAGTTTAGATCGATCGCGCCTAGCTGCAAACTCGCCGGGCGGCCGTGGGAGATGATATGAATGCTTTTGATATTGCTGCGATTCGCTAGTGCCTCAGTAATTTGTTCTACTCCATCCCGCACCACATCGAGGGTAATAACTTCTGTCCCCAATTCGATGCCGTTGCGGAGAGTTTCGCCATCGGGAACGGCAGAGTCGAGAAAGGCGATCGCAGTAAAAACTGAACTGATAAAATTTTTCAAAATATACCTCTGGTTATAGGACCGTAGGAAATTTAAGACGTGTTAAGCTTAGCAAATTCAAAAATTCAATGTCATCATTAAAATTAAGAATTAAGACGAATAATACTAATTTTCCGTGAGCCTGCAACAGACGCATCTTGATAGAGGCGGACTTAGCCAGTGAATCCTTTTAACAACCTACAATTCCGCTACAAAACCCGCCTATATCAAGGTTTGATCGCCAAAAGTTCTTCGGCTACCAATCCTTTCTGAATAGCGAGCACTGCTGCTTGAGTGCGATCGCGCACTTCTAACTTTTGCAATATCGCGTGCACGTGAACCCGCACAGTCCCCGGAGCAATGTACAATATTTGTGCAATTTCCTGATTGCTTTTCCCCCCCGCAACTAAAGCCAAGATTTCCTGTTCTCGCTTCGTCAGCGGATTTTCCAAAACTTCTGATTTTGACCCAACTTTCACAGGTTCAGGATTAGCAAAAACCGCCCTAATTTCCGCAGTTGCCGCCTTATCCCACCACGAAGCACCCGCTGCTACCGATCGAATTGCCAAAACCAAAGTTTCCGCCGCAATTCCCTTGAGGCAATATCCCTGAGCCCCCGCTGAAATCAACCTTTCAATTAACGATTTTTGGGCGTGAGATGTTAAAATTAAAACCGGAATTAATGGATGTCGCTGTTTAATTTGGCGACACGCTTCAATGCCGCCAATTCCCGGCAAACCGACATCGAGAACCACCACATCCGGCAAATGTTCCTGCGTTAATTCTACCGCTGTTTCGCCATCTTCGGCTTCCGCAATTATTTGCAAGCAACTTTCTTGCTGCAACCGCGTTTGCAGCCCCAACCGAAACAGTTCGTCGTCTTCAACTAAGAGAATTCGCAAGGGATAAGCTGGTTTCATTTCTGTGGGATCGCAGGGAGTCGGAATCCAAATAAAGCACCGTGTGGCAAGTTATTTTCTGCCCAAATTATACCGCCGTGCGCGTCAATAATTTGGCGAGACAAGTATAACCCCAATCCCGATCCTTTGGCTTGCCGATCGCCATTTCCTTGATAAAAACGCTCGAACAAGTGCGGCAGTTCTTCTGCTGTAATCCCCAAGCCGCTATCGATTACTTTCACCACTTGATAACTAGAATAAGATTCCATGAGTATTTCTACTTTACCACCGCGAGGAGAATGGTTGATCCCATTTGTCAGCAAATTAACAAAAACGCGCTGGAGTTGCGCTGCATCGCCTTTTACCCACAAAGAGCGGCGGAAATCTGACTCTCCGTAACTCATACTAATATAAACTCGACGCGCCGCTGATAAATGGATCAGTGTTGCGATTACTTCTTCTGCCAAAGCAACTAAATTTACGGAAGTAAGTTGCAGTTTTAAACCTTCAGCATCGTTGCGGTAAACATCTAGCAACGTTTCTACTAATTGTAGTGACATTTTGTGCGATCGCGCCATTGTTTCGAGAACTTTTTGCTGACTGGGGGTGACATTCCCAAATTTTGCTGACTGAAAAGCTTTGATTGTTTCGATCGCCCCCAGCATCGGCGTTTTTAAGTCGTGACTCAAAGTAGAGACAAAATCTTCTCGGATGCTTGCTAGCTGCTGCTGCGACTGCAAATCAGCTTTAGCGATCGCGATCGCTTCTTGGTACTGGTGGTTGCGATCGCTCAAATATCCCGTCACCCCTAAAGCCATGACTGCGATCGATCTATTTGCAACTGTGGCTAGGGCAGTCTTTTCTCCATGAGTAACAAACAAATCTAACAGTGTCAAAGCTGCCGTTACTAGGGTAATTTGTAACTTCCCCAACCGACTCAATCGCGAATTAGCCAGTAAAATCGGACCCGTATACAAATACCCAAACAGATACTCCGGCGGCGTAGTAAATTCCAGCAGTGCAACGATCGCGAATAAAAGAGCGATCGACCACCGCCCCCGCAAATACTTCTCTTGAATTGCCAGGTTTTTTTTAATTGTCAATAAGCTTTTCAACATCCTCAATTAATCCATTTTAAATTTTATATTTACACTCAACTCTCTGCCTTCTACCTTTCTTAAAACTCTCTTGTCTATTGTGGCGCAAAAAAATAGCGTTTAGATAGCATCTATATCTGCAAATATAGATTCTTAACACTATCTAAACATTTGTCTATTAGTAAAAATATAGACCAAAATAACATAACTTGTAAACACCAACTTATACCTCTAGGCTGATTATCAATAATAATAGCCTTAAGTATAGTAATTAGTAAGAGTCAACCGCATTTTGTGCCTAGTAAAAGTCATATCATATATGAGCTTTGCAGAACCAAAACTTATCCAAGTTGCCATCCTATTCAACAGCAGTTATTGCGGCATGGCATTAAATGATATACAATTGCCCAGTAGCGGCCAGTGCTTGGGGTTAGCAAGAAAAGGGCGAGTAATTCTAGCTAGCGAAAACCCGGTGATCTACTACGGAGATTGCATCTTAGCAGTAGCATTGAATTCGGCGATCGCCCCCGAACTATATGTGACCTTGAAGAAAACTCACCCGGTTTTGTGGACTTCTTTTAGAAGCCCTTTCCCAAGTAGTGAAGCGTATTTATCCAACGAGGACTTTTTGGCTCAATTATGCTGCAAGGATTAATTCAAATCGCATTAACGCTAATCATTTTAGTAGCGATATCGCCTTTGTTTGGTAAATACATGGCGCGGGTGTACATGGGAGAAAAAACCATCCTCGACCCCGCCATCAAACCTGTAGAACAACTCATCTATACCGCCGGCAATATCCGTGTTGTTGATTCGATGACAGGTTGGCAGTATGCCCGATCGTTACTCTACAGCAATGTAGCAATGGGCATATTTGTTTTTCTAATTTTGATGCTTCAAGGAGTGCTGCCTTTAAATCCCACCAGCTTAGGCACACCAACCTGGGATACTGCGCTGCACACAACTATTTCATTCCTCACAAATACCGACCAACAGCATTACTCGGGCGAGACAACCTTCAGTTACTTATCCCAGTTAACTCTGGGATTTTTAATGTTTACCTCAGCCGCTACCGGTTTAGCAGTAGGTATTGCCTTTATTCGGGGATTGACTGGCCGCCCGCTGGGCAACTTTTACATCGATTTAATTCAATCAATCACCAGGATTCTGCTGCCCCTTTCTTTAATAATTGCCTTACTTTTGCTAATTTCAGGAGTGCCGGAAACCCTCGCCGGGCCGGCCGTTGCCCGTACCTTAGAAGGCGGCACGCAAGTAATATCTCGCGGGCCAGTAGCTCACTTTGAAAGCATCAAACAACTGGGAGAAAATGGCGGCGGATTTTTTGCGATGAACTCGGCTCACCCCTTTGAAAATCCCAACCCTTTTACCAACCTGCTGGAAACACTAGCAATGGTTTCTATACCAGCAGCTATGATTCACACCTACGGCAGATTTGCCAACAACAAAAAGCAGGGATGGCTGATTTTTTGGATGGTGTTTGCCATCTATGTAATTTTGATTGGCCTTGCAGCGTTTGGCGAGTACGGCGGCAACCCTCAAATTAATAATTTACTGGGCGCGCAGCAGCCAAATTTAGAAGGCAAAGAAGTTAGATTTGGCTGGGCCGAGACTGCACTGTGGGCGGTGACTACGACTGGCACAATGTGCGGCGCTGTCAACGGAATGCACGATTCTTTAATGCCTCCCGGTGGTTTTGCTACTCTGTTTAATTTGTTTCTGCAAATCGTTTGGGGCGGACAAGGAACGGGAACGGCTTACTTATTTATTTACTCGATTTTGAGCGTATTTCTCACGGGATTGATGGTGGGGAGAACGCCGGAATTTTTGGGACGCAAAATTGAGAAACGGGAAATTGTTTTAGCCAGTGTTGTTTTATTAATTCACCCGATCGCAGTTTTAATCCCCGGTGCCATTTCTATCGCCTTTACCGACAGTTTGAGCGGCATCAGCAACCCAGGATTTCACGGCATTTCTCAGGTGATGTACGAATACGCTTCGGCGGCGGCTAACAACGGTTCTGGTTTTGAAGGATTGGCCGACTCTCAACCCGCGCCGACAGGAGTTTGGTGGAATTTAAGCACCTGTTTTAGCCTCCTGTTGGGGCGCTACGTTCCAATTATTGCCCTGCTGCTTTTAGCTGACAGCATGACGAACAAACAACTGGTTCCCGAAACAACGGGCACTCTCAGAACCGATTCAGTTTTGTTCACTAGCGTAACCGCAGGAGTAATCTTAATTCTAGGCGCGCTGACATTTTTCCCAGTTTTGGCTTTAGGGCCAATTGCCGAAGGATATGAAATTAGCAGCGGCAAGTTTGAACCAGCATCGATAACTGTACCCACAACACCTTTAGCAACACCAACTCCTCCACCTCAGTAGCGAAAATCCTCAACCTCACTCTTCTCTTTCTCTGTGTTCTCTGTGTTCTCTGTGGTTCATTAAAAATCCCAAATCGATATGGCTTCTTCCAATACCCCTGATTCCCCAAAAAAACCTGCTAGAGGCTCTCGCGAATCTCGCAAGCACACGCCGAAAGCAAATACTAAAGGTCTTTATCAAAGAGCTTTTAAAGAAGCTTTTGTGAAGCTAAACCCGCGGGTGATGCTGAAAAATCCGGTGATGTTTGTGGTGTGGGTTGGCACAATTGTGACTGCATTATTAACGATCGACCCGACGCTGTTCGGCCCGGTTCCCGGCGAAAATCAGAGAGTTTTCAACGGTTTAGTGACGTTAATTTTGTTCTTCACTTTGGTATTTGCTAATTTTGCCGAAGCGGTGGCGGAAGGGCGCGGCAAAGCGCAAGCAGATGCGCTGCGATCGACCAAAGCCGACACAACAGCCCGCAAACTCTTACCAGACGGTTCAATTCAAGAAGTTAGTTCGACATCCCTGAGACGCGGCGACCAAATTAAAGTGATCGCAGGCGATGTCATTCCTTCCGACGGCGAAGTGATTGCAGGCGTCGCATCTGTAGACGAATCTGCGATCACCGGCGAATCCGCGCCGGTGCTTAAGGAACCGGGTTCGGACATCGCCAGTTCCGTTACCGGCGGGACGCGCATCCTTTCGGACGAATTGACGCTGCGGGTGATGGCCGACCCAGGTAAGGGGTTTTTGGACAGGATGATCGCGCTGGTAGAGGGCGCAGAACGATCGAAAACGCCAAACGAGATCGCGCTGACAGTGCTGCTGGCGGTGCTGACGCTGGTGTTTTTGATTGTGGTTTCGACGATTCCGCCGCTGGGAAATTATGTAAAAACTCCTGTGGGCGTGGTGACGCTGATTTCGCTGCTGGTGGCGCTAATTCCAACAACCATTGGAGGTTTGCTGAGCGCGATCGGCATTGCAGGGATGGATCGCGTCGCTCAGTTTAACGTGATAGCCACCTCTGGACGCGCCGTGGAGGCTTGCGGCGACGTGAATACGCTGATTTTGGACAAAACGGGGACGATCACCCTGGGGAACCGTTTAGCTGAGGAGTTCATTCCGGTAAACGGTCACTCGCTGGAGGAGGTTGCGAGTGTAGCCCTTGCTGCTAGCCTGTTTGACGATACTCCAGAGGGAAAGTCGATCGTCCGTTTGGCTCAGAATTTGGGCGCACAGGTTGATTTCGATCGCACCAACGCCACTGGGCTTGATTTTTCCGCAAAAACGCGGATGTCTGGCACCGATTTGCCGGATGGGACGGAGGTTCGCAAAGGGGCGGTGGAGGCGGTGAAGGGTTTTGTGCGATCGCGCGGCGGCAATTTCGGCCCGGATCTCGATGAAGCTTACGAGCGGGTTTCCCGGCTGGGGGGCACACCGTTGGGAGTTTGTCAAGGCAACGACACCTACGGCATTATCTATTTGAAAGATATTATTAAACCGGGGATTCGCGATCGGTTTGACCAACTGCGAAAAATGGGAATTCGCACCATTATGCTCACCGGAGATAACCGGATTACAGCATCAGTAATTGCCGATGAAGCAGGCGTTGACGACTTCATTGCCGAAGCAACTCCCGAGGACAAAATAGAGGTAATTCGCAAGCAACAAGCAGAAGGCAAATTAGTAGCAATGACTGGAGACGGAACTAACGACGCACCCGCACTAGCGCAAGCAAACGTAGGACTCGCGATGAATTCTGGAACCCAAGCCGCGAAAGAAGCTGCAAACATGGTGGACTTAGATTCTGACCCTACCAAACTAATTGACTTAGTGACAATTGGCAAACAATTGCTGATTACTCGCGGCGCGCTGACCACATTTTCCCTAGCCAACGATATTGCTAAATATTTTGCAATTATTCCCGCCATGTTTGCCCCCGTTGGCGCATTAAACGTCATGGGTTTAGCCAGCGGTCAATCTGCGGTTTTGTCAGCATTAGTTTACAATGCTTTGATTATTCCCGCTTTGATTCCCCTAGCATTAACCGGGGTAAAATTTCGACCTTTGAGCGCCAACCAACTGTTGCAGCGGAACATTTTAATCTACGGATTGGGAGGAGCAGTCGCGCCGTTTATTGCTATCAAAATTATTGATATTTTGATTACCGCCGTTGGGCTAGCATAGAAGAAGTTCGGCAACGGATTCACTCGACGGATGTAACGGATAATTCTCGTTCCCCGGCTCTGCCGGGCAACGCTGATCCAGAGGCTCTGCCTCGATTTCCCCCAAAAAATCATCCAATAGAAAGACAGATATTTATTCCCAAAATAAGGAGAATTCATGAAACGGAATGATTTGCTAAATGATGTTTTTTCCAGAGATTTTAAAGAAATTATTGAGTTAGGACAAATGCTTGGGCAGCGCCACCCAATCCCAGTGCAGCTATTTCTGGTAATGTGTTTTAATTTAATAATTGCCCCTGCTGTTTATGCGGCTGCCGATGATGGTTTGACCAAAAAAGCTGCCTGGGGTTTAAGTCTTTTGGGTTTGGTAATCGTCGGACTCGCCGTTTATTTGTTTGTCGTGATTTTTCAGCCCGAAAGATTTTAATACTGCTTCTGAAAGGCTGGATAATTAATCCGTCTATCCGTGTCAAAATCCCTGTTTTGACTTGATCATTCATTAATTGAGGTAATTTATGAGAGAATTAATCCGAGTAATTCGCCTGACTTTAGTTTTGTGGGGAATCACCGCTATTATTTATCCCTTGATATTGCTAGGAATCGGCCAAGTTGCTTTTAATTCGCAGGCAAACGGCAGCTTAATTACTAAGCAAGGAGTTGTCGTGGGTTCCTCCTTAATCGGTCAACCTTTCAGCTCGGATAAATATTTGTGGAGCCGCCCCAGCACCACAAATTACAGCAGCTTTGCAACCGAAGATTACGCTCCCACAAAGACAGAAAATTTAAGTCAAACAACAGGTGTTTCGGGAGCTAGCAACCTTGCCCCCAGTAACTCGGATTTGCTGAAGCGAGGTAATGAGAAAGATGGTTTTCAGGGGGTGCAAATAGAATTAGACCGCCTCAACAAAGCTGGTATCAAACCGACTGCTGATTTAGTCTACACCTCGGGTTCTAGCCTCGATCCGCACATTAGCCTAGAGGCAGCTAGGGCGCAAATTCAGCGGATAGCAACGGTGCGATCGCTCAATCTCAATCAAGTAGAAATGTTGGTAGCCAAAAATACAGATGGTAGATTTCTCGGCATTTTCGGCGAACCGGGAGTTAATGTCCTCCAACTGAATTTGGCTCTCGACAGTTTACAATAGTTTACAACAGTCGGCAGTCATCGGTCATAAACTGACTGATGACTGAAGATTGACTAACTACTCACTAATCAGCCGATGATTCACTCTAGCCAACTTCCCCACAATCCAGAGGCAGTTTACGCCCAACCGAACCGTACTTACGATCGCACCCCGCGCCGGGGAAAGCACAAAATATTTATCGGCATGGCCCCCGGTGTTGGCAAAACTTTCCGAATGCTGGAAGAAGGGCACAGGCTCAAATCAGAAGGCATTGATGTGGTAATTGGACTATTAGAAACTCACGGGCGAAAAGAGACAGCAGCTAAAGGCGAGGGACTAGAAATAGTGCCCAAAAAACAAATGCTGCGCGGCGAAAAAATTCTCAACGAAATGGATGCGGATGCTGTCATAGAACGCCGTCCTCAATTAGCCTTAATAGACGAACTGGCTCATACAAACATTCCGGGTTCTCTGCGAGAAAAGCGATATCAAGATGTCGAAGAAATTCTCAATGCTGGGATTGATGTTTTTTCCACGCTAAACATTCAACACATAGAAAGTCTCAACGATTTAGTAGCTCGAATTACCGGAGTTGTAGTGCGAGAGCGAGTGCCCGATCGCGTCCTCGAATCTGCTGACGAAATAGTCGTTGTCGATGTCACGCCGGAAACTTTAGAAGAAAGGTTGCTAGAAGGCAAAATTTATGCTCCCGAAAAAATTGAACAATCTTTAGAAAACTTTTTCCAGCGCCGTCATTTAATTGCTTTGCGAGAACTCGCCCTGCGAGAAGTCGCAGACAATGTTGAAGACGACGCAGCAACTTTAAAAGGTCAATCTTGCAACATTCACGAACGAGTATTAGTATGCCTCTCGACTTATCCGAATTCCTTGCAACTGCTGCGACGGGGTGGGAGAATTTCTAGCTACATGAATGCCCCATTTTACGCTCTTTTTGTCGATAATCCCGATCGGTTTTTAACAAAAGCCGAAAGCTTGCACGTTGAAACTTGCCAGAAGCTTTGTCAAGAATTTAATGGGCAATTTCTGCGGGTGGAGAGTCCGAACATAGCAAAAGCGATTTCGGAGGTAGCTAAACAGTATCGCATTACTCAAATTGTGATCGGCGAAAGCCAGCAATCCCGCTGGAGATTGCTACTGCGGGGTTCTTTGACTCAACAGTTAGTGCGATCGCTCAAACACGTAGATTTGCACATCATCGCTACCGAAAAAAGTCAGTAGTCATTAGTTATTAGTCATTAGTCATTAGTCATTAGTCAGTAGTCATCAGTCGGATGCTCTCAGGTAAATTAACCATAATACTTGTAGGGGCGGGTTTCACCAACAATCTCTAATTCCCACTAACAATCTATAGACCTCTTGCAAAAATCCTTTTCATCAATTGTTGGGACGGGCAATATGCCCATCCCACAAGAGTTATTTTTTCTTGTGGTTTGGGCATCTTGCCCGTCCTATTTATTTTTGCAAGAGGTCTTATATAAACCCGCCCCCACCACTTTCGGAGGATAGCTGAATCTAGCGGACGACGGATGCGCCAGAAGCTTTTACGTGCAAAAATCGCCCTTGTTAAACCTGATTAAAAGTGCGATCGCTATGGTGGATAATTACATTCTCAAATTGCTAGTTATTGGCATCCTCCTGCTGACCGTCACCTTGGGTTCGGGATGGATTTCGCGATTGCCGGTGTCTTATGCCTTAATTTATCTATTTGTCGGTATCGGATTGGGGCCCTACGGTGTCAAGCTGATTGACTTGCGCCCCGAAGCTCAATTTTTAGAAAGACTCTCAGAATTTGTAGTTATTGTTTCTCTGTTCAGTTGCGGCTTAAAAATGAATCGCCCGCTGCAACTTTGGGCCTGGAATTCCACAGCGCGGCTGATCGGTTTTTTAATGCCAATTTCGATTTTTGCTGTGGCTGCGATCGCCTATTGGTTTGTGAAATTAGATTGGGCGGCTGCGATTTTATTGGGAGCAATTCTCGCTCCCACCGATCCAGTTTTGGCCTCAGAAGTTCAGTTAGCTCATCTAGACGATCGCGATGAATTGCGCTTTGGTTTAACATCGGAAGGCGGTTTAAACGATGCTTTAGCTTTTCCCTTTGTTTATTTCGGCATTTATGCGCTAAAAGATAACAACTTGCCGAACTGGTTTTCGCAGTGGGTAGCAGTTGACTTGATTTGGGCGATCGCCGCAGGTATCGTTATGGGAATTTTAGTAGCTAAAGCCGTCACCTGGATCGATCGCGAACTCCAACGCTACCGACCAGCCGATCAATTAATGGAAGATTTCATTGCTCTCAGCACAATTCTGCTCACCTATTCCCTCACAGAAGTAGTCAACGGCTACGGATTTCTCGCAGTTTTTGTAGCAGGAATTGTGGTGCAGCGGAGTTACCGCAACCCAGAAAAGCCACTTTCCCAACTGCACTTTACCGAGCGCATAGAAAAGTTAATGGAAGTAGCAACTATTTTACTATTAGGTTCGCTTTTGCGCCTAGAGCCTATGTTGGCCTATGGAGGATACTCGCTCTTAGTAGCTGGATTGTTGATTTTTTTTATCCGGCCTGTGGGAGCTTGGATTAGTACGATCGGCAGTCCTTTGCATCCCGCCAGCCGCTTGCTGTGCGGGTGGTTCGGCATTCGGGGTGTCGGTTCTATCTATTATCTTACCTATGCTTTTGGTAAGGGTTTGAAAGGCGAAACCGCCGAAAAAATAGCCTGGATTACCTTTACAACCATCGTAATTTCTGTGATTCTGCACGGCATTACTTCCACCCCGTTAATGAACTGGTACGAGCGCCGAATCAAACCTAAAGTACCGGATTTAATTTAATTCAGTAAGGTGCGTGACTTTAATAGTCCTGGACGCAACTGTCACACAACAATCGACTTGTAGGGTGCGTCAGGCGAAGTTCTCTAACGGCGATCGGGACGGGAGCTGACGCACCTTACTATATAATCTAAAATCGACTTGTAGGGTGCGTCAGGCGAAGTTCTCTAACGACACCGAAAGAAAAAAAGATTATAATTTTTTGGATAACTCTAATATAAACGTTCGCCGAATCAAACATGGATCGATTTGAATTTCAGCTAGCAATGCTGCAAAAAGGAGCAGAGGAACTAGAGAAAAAAATAGCTAACTTCACAACAATTCTGATGCAATTAAAAACTGTGGCAATTACCATTTGGGTAGCGTTGATTGGTTGGGTTTTTACAAGCAAAATAGATGCGTTGGTTCCCCTAGGATACGTTATAATTTTTGCTTTCTGGTTTTTAGAAGCTACCTACTGGAAGGTACAATTGTATTACATACAAAGAGTCCATGCAATTACCCAATTCTTGAATAATGAAAGCGCCTTAGATGAAAGTTTTAATACTCGCTCAATTCCGGAAGGTCTTGTTCACCCGCTAGGTTCATTAAAAACAATTAAAATGCCTTCTTTGTGGAGAGCTATCTGCGCTCCATCAATCTATATTTTTTATACCTTTTTGTTTGTTGTTAATTCGATCGTTTGGTTAATAACTCTTAAAACAGCCCTCTAACTGGGTAAGAGCCCAATGTGCGAGCGACCGGACAATATCTTCCATCCCAACTAACTAAAAGTGTAAATAGGAGGTTCAATAACCTCTTATATTCAGGACTTAGGCAACTGGCATACTAAAATCAAGCTGTAGGGTGCGTCAGGTGAATTTTTAGAACAATTATTGAGGGTTTTTAAATCTGACGCACCTTACTAATTGTGACTATTTCCAATTTTAAAAGGACACGACAATGCAGTCCTTACCCGCAGCTAAACTGGTTTCACCCCAACTAACAAAGCGAGTTCCCGCCACTTCCAATAACAGTCTGCATCGGTAAAACCAATTTCTCTAAACCAGCGCAATTGCGTTTCGACATCCAGCAATTGATTAGACGGATCTTCGGGTTCGTGACTAATACCCAGCGCCTCTCGAAATTTCTCGTGTAAAGCGGGAGTTGCGGACGCTACGTGCTCCAAATTGCAAAAAAGGCCTCCCGGTTCCAAAAGCTCGAAAATCTCAGCATAAAGCGAACGTTTGCGATCGTCTATTACGTGATGAATCGCAAAACTAGAAACAACCGCATCAAACTTGCCCAAATCCGGTAGCGATTCATCAAAATTGTGCTCGATTACCGTGACATTTTGGTCATCAGCAAAGCGAATTCTGGCTTTTTCCAGCATTGTCGGCGAAAAGTCGATCGCCACACATTCAACATTTGGTCGATCGCACTTAAGCAGGCCCAGCAACCGCCCGTCACCCGTGCCCACATCCAGAATTCGCCTAACATTTTTCGGCACTTCCTCCAACAAAACCGCTTCACCTTCAGTGCGGTGAGGAATTCCATCAGCTTTAGCAAGATACCACAAAGCGTGTTCCGCCGAACTCCAAAGATTCACTTGACTCATAATTTTTCAACTCTCATAAATCTCGCCGTTTTTGTGCGTAAAAATCCAACCCTTATCGCTAGCTTTGGCAATTAAATCATCATCGGGATAATTGGCTGAATCACCCGAAGTGCGATCGCCAATTTCCAGATAAACAACATCTGAATTCGAGCGGTTAACCAAATGGTGTCCGTCAGCATCCCCAGCCGGAAAACCCGCCGTCATACCAGGTTTCAGCACTTGCTCTCCCGAATTTGTAATCAGAGTAACTTCCCCTTCCAGAACATAGATTAACTCATCTTGACGGGTATGCCAGTGCCTGAGAGCAGAACAACTTCCCGGTGCAAGTCTCACCAAATTTACCCCAAAATTCTGCAATCGGGCAGCATCGCCCAAGCGTTTTTTAACTCTCCCGGCAACAGCAGATTGGAATTGCTGAGGGTACTTGGAACCCGTAATTTCCGGCACATTTTTAGGATCGATAATCATATAATAGTCCTGCTAGCAGTTGTGCATTCTCTCTTCTTTTTCTTCCTTCGCGTTCTTAGCGCCTTCGCGGTTCGTTTTAAATTTCTGCTTTCATGGCTAAAAAACACAGTTTTATTTTAGCTAATGACAATTTTATAGCCGCTGCCACCTCCCCCTCACTTTCGCCTCCTACCTGCGACAGTTCCCGGAACTCATTAAGAATGTGTTATAAATATTGAGATTCATTAAGAAATATTGCTCAAATGCTCCTTTCCCCCTCTGGCACCAGCAAACTCAAAGAATCTTTAAAAGAAAAAGTATTCTTTGGGAATGAGCCAACCCCCGAACTCATAGCCATTTTACTGATTTACTTCGTCCAAGGCATTCTCGGACTAGCCCGCTTAGCCGTCAGCTTCTTTCTCAAAGACGAACTCGGCATGAGTCCGGCAGAAGTCTCGGCAATGCTGGGCGTCGTCGCCCTGCCTTGGATTATCAAACCCGTGTTCGGCTTCATGTCCGACGGCTTGCCGATATTCGGCTACCGCAGACGCCCTTACATCGTCCTCTCCGGGCTGCTGGGAACGGCAGCATGGGTGAGCCTCGCAACAATTGTACACACACCGCTGGCAGCTACAGGCGCGATCGCCCTGAGTTCCCTCGGACTCGCCGTCAGCGACGTAATCGCCGACTCCCTGGTAGTCGAAAGGGCCAGAAAAGAATCCGTTACCGATGCCGGTTCCCTGCAATCCTTATCTTGGGGCGCTTCAGCCCTCGGCGGATTAATTACCGCCTACCTCAGCGGTTACCTGCTGCAACACTTCAGCACCCACACTATCTTTTTAATCACCGCATCTTTCCCGCTAATTGTATCAGCAACAGCTTGGTTAATTGCCGAAGAAAAAACCAACAAAAGAACAGACTTTGAAACGGTCAAAGACCAACTAAAACAACTGCGGCAAGCTGTTACCCAAAAAACAATTTGGCTGCCCACCGCCTTTCTCTTCCTCTTGCAAGCCACCCCAAGCTCAGACTCCGCCTTCTTCTTTTTCACCACCAACGAATTAGGCTTTCCACCAGAATTTCTCGGTCGAGTGCGCCTCGTTACCAGCATTGCCGCCCTCGCCGGTGTCTGGCTGTTTCAGCGCTTCCTCAAAACAGTTCCATTTCGAGTAATTTTTGGCTGGTCAACGGTCATTGCGGCTGCTTTGGGCATGACTACTTTATTATTAGTAACTCATGCGAACCGAGCTTTAGGAATTGACGATCGATGGTTCAGCATCGGAGACAGCCTGATCCTGACAGTAGTCGGACAAATTGCTTATATGCCGCTGCTGGTACTCTCCGCCCGGTTGTGTCCCCCAGGCGTGGAAGCAACTTTATTTGCGCTGCTGATGTCAATCACAAATTTAGCAGGACTTTTGTCCCACGAAGGCGGTGCACTTTTGACCCACTTGCTAGGAATTACCGATCGCAATTTCGATAACCTCTGGCTGCTAGTCATCATCACAAACCTGTCCACACTTCTGCCCCTACTGTTCTTAAATTGGCTGCCCGCCGAGAGTACAGAAAGCAGCGATCCAAACTATCAAAAGTCTCTCCCCGTATTAGAACCAGAACTGAGCAGTTCCAAACCAGGGGGACAGCATTTCATCCCCGAATACTTTCCCGACTTAGTACCCACAGTAAGGTCACAAAGCCGCACTGTAGAGAGCAAATAAAGGCAGGCACACACTGATTTTGAGACAAATACACGGCTGAATTTAACTGTGTTTCCCAATTCTCGAACTTTCCTTCTCTCTGCGCCCTCTGTGTTCTCTGCGGTTAAATCAATAAAAGCTTATTAGACCCATGCAAAAATTACAGAGTTTCCCACCTCAAACAGCCGCCCAAAACCTATCATACGATCGCGCAGACTGGCAGCGCGGCTACGAATCCCAACCCAACGAATCCGACTACTGGATTGACAACATAGAAGGCGAAATCCCCGCCGGCTTGCAAGGCACATTCTTTCGCAACGGGCCTGGATTATTGGATGTCAACGGCCAGCGTATCCACCACCCCTTTGACGGCGACGGGATGGTTTGTGCGATCGCCATATCCGAAGGCCGCGCCCATTTCCGCAACCGATTCGTACACACAGAAGGCTATCTCGCCGAACAAAAAGCCGGAAAAATCCTCCACCGAGGCGTTTTCGGCACGCAGAAACCAGGGGGCTGGCTAGCCAACATCTTTGATGTCAAAATCAAAAACATTGCCAACACCAACATCATTTATTGGGGCGACAAACTGCTAGCACTTTGGGAAGGAGCACAGCCCTACAGACTCGACCCCCGCACCCTAGACACACTCGGCTTAGACACCCTAGACGGAATTTTACAACCCGGTGAAGCCTTCGCCGCCCACCCGAGAATTGAAAAAGGCAAAAATGGCAAAGGAGACAGATTAGTAAACTTTTCGGTCAAGCCCGGTTTGTCGAGTACCATCACGATTTACGAACTCGACGAAAGCGGCAAACTTTTGCAGCGTCACGCCCATGTAATACCGGGTTTTGCCTTCCTGCACGACATGGTAATTACCCCGAATTACTGCATATTCTTCCAAAATCCTGTCAGCTTCAATCCGCTGCCTTTCTTGTTAGGATTTCGGAGTGCCTCCCAGTGCATTAAATTTTCGCCCAACAAGCCAACGCAAGCAATTTTAATTCCCCGCAACGGCACTGACGAGGTGAAGATATTAGAAACCGAACCTTGTTTTGTCTTCCACCACTGCAACGCATGGGAAGAAGCAGGCGAAGTTTTTGTAGATTCAATTTGTTACGAATCATTTCCAACTGTAGAAGCAGACGGCGATTTTCGCGAGAGCGATTTTGACAGCATTCCAGCGGGCGAATTGTGGCGCTTTAAGTTAAATTTGCAAGACAAAACCGTGCAGCATCAAGTTGTTGAAACTCGGTGTTGCGAGTTTCCGACTCTGCATCCCAATAATGTCGGACAACCTTACCGATATCTTTACATTGGTGCTGCTGATGTTCCCAGGGGAAATGCTCCTTTGCAAGCTATCCTCAAAATTGATTTCGTGACTGGTGAAAGGCAAATTTGGAGTGCGGCGACACGAGGTTTTGCGGGGGAACCAGTGTTTGTTCTGCGTCCCGATGCTGTTGCTGAGGATGACGGCTGGCTGCTGCTTTTAATGTATGATGCAGCTAATCATCGATCGACCTTAGTCATTTTAGATGCTCGCGACATCACCAAAGGGCCCCTAGCGCGCTTGCATTTAAAACAGCACATTCCCTACGGTTTGCACGGCTGTTTTACACCAAATGTACTGCTTCCTATCGGTTCGTAGTTGCGCTACTATGGGCGGGCTCTCCTGCCCACCCGACAAGAAAGAAAATTGAACTCTTGTGGAACAGGCATCTTGCCTGTTCCGATGCCCACCCGACAAGAAAGAAAATTGAACTCTTGTGGAACAGGCATCTTGCCTGTTCCGATGCCCACCCGACAAGAAAGAAAATTGAACTCTTGTGGAACAGGCATCTTGCCTGTTCCTGAAAATGGTGCAAGATGTCAGTTTTAACTGAGATGTTGCATCATTCTCAATAAGCCTTTTATGAGCGGGCTAGGAGGGCCCACCCACAAGAAATTCACTCTTTGTGGGACAGGCCCGAAAGCCTGTTCATGAAAATGGTGCAAGATGTCAGTTTTCACCGATTTTAGCTATGAGACACAAGTTTTAACCCCTGACGGACTCGCGGACTGAGAGATAGCAGGAAATACTAACAACAAATCACAATATAAAATATCCATAATAAATGCAAACTGTCAACAAAATTAATTTCAAAAAAATACTTATTTTAATTTGCAGTCTGGTCGTTATTTTGGCAATTATCTTATCTATTTACTCTCAGAATGCTAACGCCCAAGAGCCTTACAAGCCCTCTCCCGAAAGCGCTGTAGCCTCCAAAGGCTTGGTTGAGGTCAAAATGACGGTAATTGCAGTTGATCCCATTAAAAATGAATTAGAAACCCGCTTGCAGTTTGAACTCAAAGGTATCTATAAAAAAGGGCCAACTTACCCAGCTCAAGACTTGTTAATGACAGTTAACGGCGCAAATGTACAGGATTCGGAAATTACCTTTAAAGAAGGCAAACCGATGATTGTCCCTGCATTAAAATTCAACTTAGTCAAGGGAAAAATTAATAATTATCCGTTTGACAAGCACATTGCTAAAGTAGCTATTTCGATCGATCCGCTGGCTTCGATTGGTAAAAAGTTTGCTCCGTTTCAACTAAATCCCGTGCCGCTGGAATTTAATTTTCATGCCGATGTTCCCGGTTTTGACATCACTTATAAGCCCCAGGAAGAGAATTCATCTATCTTTATTTATATCGATGTTTCTGCAAGTCGCTCAATCCCGGTGAAATTCTTTGCATTAGTGATTATTGTGATTATGTGGGTTCTGTCAATTATGGCGCTTTTGCTAGCATTAAAAGTGATGAAATCGGGCAAGTTGCCGGAAGTGGGAATGCTGAGTTGGACTGGTGTGATGCTGTTTGCTTTTCCCGCTATTCGCAACGCTCAACCAGGGGTGCCGCCGGTGGGAACTGCAAGCGATTTTCTTTCGTTTTTTTGGACGGAAATTATTGTTGTGGTGGCGTTGGTGATTATTGGTAGCTGTTGGTTGAAGCGGTATCATCCGCCGATTGAATGATTTGAGATTTGAGATTTGAGATTTGAGATTTTACAGTCCTGGAGGCACACATTTTATCTGTAGGGTCCGCCGGGCCGCGCACATCACCACTACTTGGGGCCGAGTAGACCATTTTTTGACCTTAGTCCTATTTGAGATTTTAGATTTGAATAATTTACCCCAGAGATAAATCTGGGGGCTTGTACCCTGGATGCTTTCAATTAACAGTCAACCGTCAACAGCCAACAGTCCACAGTTAACTAAATTCAAAGATTTAATTTTTGACTTCCAAATTCTCAATATCCTTTGGGGGTACACCCAAACCGCGCAAGATAGTAAAAGCAATAATTCGATACCCCGACGGATTGGGATGAACTCCATCTGCCGCTAACAAATTCAGAGTCTTGCCCGCGTGCTTTTGATAGGTGCCGATAACCTCCCGACAAGGCGCATTTAAATCGATAAACAAGCACTGATTCTGCAACGCAATTTCTCGCATCGCGGCAATATACTCTTGCAACCTGCGATTTTCTGGGCTGTCGAGAATCTCGCCGATAGGAGTAGGAGAAAGCAGTACAACTCGAATTCCTGCGGCTTTTGCCGCCAGCACCATTTGAGTTATTTTATCCCGATATTCTGCCAGTGGCCCTCCCGTGGGCAAGTTGCCTTGCGGATAAAACAGATTTTTGGGGAAGTCGAAGAAAGCGTGCCAAACGTCGTTGACTCCGACATTAATCATCACTAAATCTGGCTTTTGGTCGATCGCGTCTTTCTGGAAGCGCGCTTGCATATCCGTCGCCTTGTTACCGGAGATTCCGGCATTGACGATTGCGATTTTGCGATCGGGATAAAGAGCACTCAGATAGCGTTCCAGCAGCCAAACGTAACCTCCGGGGTATTTTCCTGCTTCGGTGATGCTGTCGCCCACGATCACAATTTTGCGCTTGCCGACGAGTACGTTCTGGATTTCTGGGGGCGGCGTTGCTTCGGATACGGATTCTTTAAACATGGGAATTAAGGAGTGAGGAATGTTGCAGGCGATAAATGCAGCAATTACGGCGAGGGCAAGTCTGATTAACACTTGCCGATTCGGGAGTTTGGGACGGGGCGATCGCCTATTGGGAGACATTACGCAGTTTCCTACTAAAAGTCTAACTATTTATGCTTGCAATAATATTATCCATTTTGGGTTTTTTTGTCATTTATTTCAATAAGTCAGTCTGGACGAACAACAACCAGGTTTTGACGCCAAATCCGAAGTTATGAGCCTTAATTCAGAAACCTGATTGTTGACCCAGTATGCGGAAGTTTTATAAGTGAAATTACTCATGCTTTTGTCCACCTCATCTCTCGGTGTAATTGCCATCAGAAACAAACTCCCCAAATTTCACATGATTTTTGCTACTTAGAGCACAACTTGAGAAGGGAAGCGCGGTTTATAATATTGATAAGTTCAGGAAACAAGTTTTCATGCGAGGTTAAATCAATGGTAGCAAATTCAAATTTTTTATATCCTCAAAATCGCTATTACGGTGAAGTAAAGCCAGAGAATTTGGTATTTAATGCGAATTTACAAGAGTTTTCTCAGCGGGTGGGTTACATCACCTCCTTGACATCTAACGGTAAAATATCTGTGGAACAGGCATTTACTCAGATCGAAACACTCTGGAAGTGGAAAAGTCGAAAACGCAGTTGGGAATCGGCGAAAATCCATTTTCAGCTTGAATAATTAGCGGTTGGCTTTGACGTTGGTTTAGGCACCATTGATGCCGATCGATTAATCCACAGCTTAAGATAAAAAAGTAGCTAGTGGCGATCGACCTTTTTGCCTATGAGTTCCGATTTATTGCCCCTCCTTCCCAAAGTATCACTCGGCCGCCGGGCAGCGGCCTTCTGCATCGACGGAATCGCAGTTTGGCTGCCCAGTTTGCTTCTCGCCACTAATGCGATCGCCCAAACCATATTTTTTGTTTTGCTGTGGCTGATCCTGCGCGTAGCCATCGTCAGGAAAAACCAAGGTCAAAGTCTCGGGCGCTGGGCTTTGGACATGAAAATTGCCGATACCCGATTCCAACGGACTCCCGGAGTGCAAGAACTGTGCAAGCGCGAGGCATTGCTGGGCATTTGCGCCGGCTTAGCCTTCGCAGGTATAGGTGGGCTCACATCTACCAACGCCGCCGTCTTGCTGCTGATGCTGCCCCTGGCGATCGACTGTAGCGTTGCCCTCAACTCCGCCGAAAGGTTTCCCCAAGCTTTCCACGATCGCATCGGCGGGACGATCGTCGTCGGAACCCGCCGCGGCTACTCCCTCGACATCAAAGTTAGAAGATTGCTTGACCAAGTGCAGAGCAATGTGAGAAGATAATAAATTGTGTTTAAATTAGTCGAAATTTATTTAGAATTATGGCTAAAGGCGTCCGCATCATAATTACTCTAGAGTGTACTGAGTGCCGAACAAACGCGAGCAAACGCTCCAAAGGCGTGTCTCGGTACACCACCACCAAAAACCGTCGCAACACGACGGCACGGCTGGAACTCAAAAAGTTCTGCCCCCATTGCAACAGGCACACTGCCCACAAAGAGATCAAGTAGTGATTAGTCATTAGTCAGTAGTCAGTAGTCAGTAGTCAGTAGTCAGTTGTTATTGGTCAGTTGTTATTGGTCAACAGTCACAGTCAACAGTCACAGTCAACAGACAACAGACAACAAACAACAGTCAACAGACAACAGACAACAGACAACAGACAACAGACACCAGTCAACAGACAACAGTCAACAGTCAACAGTCAACAGTCAACAGTCAACAGTCAACAGTCAACAGTCAACAGTCAACAGTCAACAGTCAACAGTCAACAAACAACAAACCATGACTTACTTTCGCCGGCGCGTATCGCCCATCAAACCAGGAGACCCGATCGACTACAAAGATGTAGATTTGCTCAAAAAATACGTCACAGAACGCGGTAAAATTTTGCCCCGCCGGATTACCGGTTTGACGGCAAAACAGCAGCGAGACCTGACCAGAAGTATCAAAAGAGCAAGAATTGTAGCTTTGATGCCCTTCGTAAACCAAGAAGGTTAACAGGATTTGGGATTTTGGGTTTTAGATTTTGGACTGGGATAAGACTTGCGCGAAAACAACGTCTTTCTGCCATTAAGAGTGCAGCAAGAATGCAGCGAAATACTCGCGAAATAGGGTTAAGAGTAGCCGCAGCGCAAGTCTTAAGCAAAAGTAAAAAGTTAAAAAATAAAGAAGAAAAAGAACAACTTTTTAGATTTTAACTTTCACAATTGAGTAGAAAAATTGCCAAAATCCAAAATCTAAAATCGCAAAGTCGAAACTCGATAAGTGGCTATTGTAAAAATCCAAAATCTCAAATATAAAGCTGGCAAGTGGAGAAGGGAACGTTAGTAGAATTTAGAGTGCACGGCGACCGCCGTCTGGCAGTTGCCGATCGCCCCGATGGCAAGAAAAACTGGGTCGTGGTAGACGAAAACGGTCAACCGCACAGCATACCGCCCAAGCAAATCAGCTACGAAGTAGTGGGAGAAACTTACAAACCCTCCGACATTCCCAAATTTCTCAAAGAAGTAGAAGCCTACTCAGATCCGTCGAGTTTGGAAGTAGCTTGGGAACTCCTAGTCGGCGACGGAGAAACGACAGATCCCGAATCCCTGGCAAAACTGTTATTTTCCCAGAGTAGTCCGGCCCAGTGTTACGCGGCTTACTGTTTGTTATCAACAGACAAATTGTATTTCAAACAAAAGGGCGATCGCTACGAACCGCGATCGGCCGCCCAAGTAGCCGAAATCAAACACCAACAAGAAGTAGAACAGCAGCGACACCAAGAATCCCAAGGATTTTGGGATCGAGTCAAACAGCGGCTGGCAGGAAAAAATGTAGATTGGGAAAATAGCGACAGAACTCGCCTCGACGCCCTAGAACGCTTTGCCCTCCTCGGAGAAGAAGCAACGCACCGCACCCCGGCCTTAGAAACTTTAGCCAGCTTAGAACGTTCCGAAAACCCCGAAGCAGCATTTGGGCTCCTAGTCGATCTCGGCCTGTGGAGTAGCCACGAAAACCTGTTTTTGCGGCGCAGCCAAATTCCCCTACAATTCTCCGCAAAGGTATTAGAAGTGGCCCAACGCTGCCTAGAAAATCCCCCAACCGACTCGGACACAAATCGTCTCGATTTAACTCACCTCAAGGTTTACACGATCGACGACGAAAGCACCACCGAAATCGACGACGGCCTCAGCTTAGAATTCCTCGAAAACGGCCAGCAGCGGATCTGGATACACATCGCCGATCCCACCCGCTTGCTTTCCCCCGGAGACGAACTCGACCTCGAAGCCAGAAAGCGCACCACTACGGTTTACCTGCCCACGGGAATGATTCCCATGTTTCCCCCAGCTTTGGCAACCGGGCCGATGAGTTTAATTCAAGGCAAAGAGTGCAGCGCGCTCAGCTTCAGCGTCACCTTAGACGAAATCGGCGCGGCTCAAGATTACAGCATCCACATCAGCACCATAAAACCCACCTACCGCTTGACATACGATGACGTAGACGAAATGCTGGAGTTGGGAATCGAAGCAGAACCGGAAATAGCAGCGATCGCCTCTGCTGCAAAACTGCGGCAAAAATGGCGGGAAGCCCAAGGCGCAATCAGCATTTTCATGCCCGAATCCGTCATTAAAGTCAACGGCGACGAGATAAAAATCCAGGTCATCGACGACTCCACAGCCCGGATGCTAGTAGCGGAAATGATGATTTTAGCCGGCGAACTAGCCGCCCGCTACGGTCAAGCTCACAGCCTGCCCATACCGTACCGCTATCAGGCACAGCCCGAACTCCCTCCCGATGAAGAACTGCTGGCCGTGCCGGCAGGCCCCGCCCGCGCTTGCGCCGTGCGCCGCTGTATGCCCCGCAGCGAAATGGGCCTCACCCCCGGACGCCACGCCGGCTTGGGTTTGGAATTATACACTCAAGTTACTTCCCCGATCCGTCGCTATACCGACTTGCTGACTCACTTCCAAATCAAAGCCCACCTGCGGGGCGAACCCCTACCTTTTACGGCTGAAGAAATACAGGACATTGTGATGTGTCTAGGCACCGCAGTTAAAGAAGCATCCACCGTCGAACGTCAAACTAACCGCTATTGGGGATTGGAATATTTGCGGCGCAACCCCGATGAAGTTTGGGAAGCTTTAATGCTGCGCTGGCTGAGGGAAGACAGCAATCTCGGATTGATTTTATTGGAAGAATTGGGTTTAGAATTGGCAATGCGATTTGGTCGATCGGTCGAAATAGGCGATCGGCTAGAAGTCAAAGTCACACACTGCGATCCGCGATCGGATGTCATTAACTTCCAAGAAATGATATTTGAAGCCGCGCAATAGGATTTTAGATTTGAGATTTTAGATTAAAGAATTGCAAAAATCTGCGTTGAAGACTGAAACAGAGGGTGAATCTCGTTTTTAGTCGAGTTTCCGACCGAAAGCATCCAGGATACAAGCCCCCGGATTCATCCGTCCAGAAATAAAAAACCTGTATCCGATGAAACTTGCCCCCCAAATTTATCCGTGGGGTCAATGCTTCAATTCTTTAATCTAAAATCTCAAATCTAAAATCTAAAATCGATTGACCCCATCGCATCCCCCTTGTCAAGGGCAGTGGGGTAAAAAAGATGATGGGTTCATATCTAGTCCTGTAAAATAATCGTAATTCTGTGTCGGGGCGGGTGCACCCCCAAGTTGTAATATAAGCCAGAAATCCCGTAAACCCACTCCGACCAAAATATTGTGGTCGATCGACTGGACATGATATCCGATCCCTGACGGGTAATACTTTTGACGTTAAGTTGACACGCTTTGCTATCTACTCTCTTCCTCTGTGTCCTCTGTGTCCTCTGCGGTTAATAAAAAAAACTTCAGCATTGTAAAAATTGGAAGTTTTTAGCGCAGCCTAGTAATCTAAAATTTAAAATCGCAAAATGCCCAATTCAATTAGCCAAGTTCAGCCGCCGCTGGAATTCCTACCCCCAGCCTACAACCCGCTAGTGATGCAAGGCTGCCAGCAAATACTCCCCTGGTGGGTGCGATTTCGGACGAATATCAGCCACATTCAAGCCGAAAACGTCGAAACCCTCGCCGAACTATTCCACCAATTTCAAAATCAGAAAGTTCGCTTTTTGCTAGCCTTCCGCCACCCCAACTCACACGATCCCTACTGTTTGGGCCAACTAATTTGGAAACTCGTTCCCCAGGCGGCACGGGCCAAAGGCATTTCCCTGCAATTCCCGGTACATTCCCACTTTATCTACGATCGCGGCATTCCCCTGTGGGCCGGTGCTGCTGTCGGCTGGCTGTATTCCCAACTCGGCGGCACTCCGATTGTTCGCGGTAAGATCGATCGGGTCGGATTGCGATCTGCGCGCGATTTATTTGTCAACAGCCAATTCCCGATCGCCGCCGCCCCAGAAGGCGCCACCAACGGTCACAATGAAATAGTTAGCCCCCTGGAACCCGGAATTGCTCAAATGGCCTTCTGGTGCGTTGAAGATTTGCTAAAAGCCGGACGCACTGAAAAAGTTTTAATTGTGCCGATCGGCATTCAATACCGCTATGTTGAGCCACCTTGGCAACCCCTAGAAAAACTTTTAACTCAATTAGAAATTGATTGCGGACTGCCACCCTTAGAACCCACCGCTATCGCCAATTTAGAGACCACAAATCCCGATTCCGAAAACCAAAATCACAAATTCCAATATCGGCGCCTGATTCGGCTGGGCGGCAATTTGCTAGCAGTGATGGAAGAGTTTTACAGCCGTTTTTATCATAAAAAATTACCCCCACAAACATCTATTTTAACATCATTATCGCTACCAGAAAAGACGGCAAACGATTCGGGCAATGAACTACTGATGGCTCGACTGAAAGGACTGTTAGACGTGGCTTTGCAAGTAGCAGAAGAATATTTCAATTTAAAGCCCAAAGGCAGTGTAATAGACCGCTGCCGCCGTCTGGAACAAGCAGGGTGGGACTATATTTATCGAGAAGATATCAAAAATATTGCAGCACTTTCTCCCTTAGAAAGAGGATTAGCCGATCGCCTCGCTGAAGAAGCAAATCTCCGGATGTGGCACATGAGACTGGTAGAAAGTTTCGTGTCAGTCACTGGCAGGTACGTCGAAGAAAAGCTGACAGCAGAACGTTTGGCAGAAACAACTTTACTGCTGTGGGACGTACTGGCTCGGATCAAAGGGGGAAATCCTTTCGGCCGACCGAAGTTGGGCAAACAGCAGGTACAAATGACCGTGGGCGAACCGATATCAGTAAGCGATCGCTGGGAGGGATATCAAAGCAGTCGCAGGTTAGCAGTTGCCGAACTCACTCAAGATTTGCAATCAGCTTTAGAAGCAATGATTAAATCTTAATTAGTCAGATAAGGAAGAGGTTCCAGGGAAAAAGCAAGAGGATCGAGGGAAGAAGAAATATATATTTTTCTTCACTACGTTTTTCTTGGGTCAACAGCAAACAGATTATTATAGACTTTGGGAATAGGTCTAATGAACCGCCCACCCTCGTTTGACAATGAACTAATAAAAATTACCGATGACTAACAAACCTATCGATTTGTCTACTAACTCAATTAAGGTAAAATTGCTGAATTATTTAGCGCAGGAATTGCTCACACCGCTCACTTCGGTCGTCGGCATGGCAAGCGTGTTGAAACAAGAAATTTATGGCCCCTTAACGAACAAGCAAAAAGAATATATTGACGTGATCCAAGACAGCAGCCGCTCTTTGCGATCGCTAGTTGAAGAAATTTTGGAACTGGCAGAACTAGATGATTCCGCTTTCACCTTGAAGCGAACCGCAATCGATATAGAAACTTTGTGCCAGCAGGTTGTGACAATCCTGTCGCCGGTGGCAAGTAGACGAGAGCAAGAAATTAATTGGTCGATGGGACCCGGGCCGCGCATCTGGTTGGTCGATAAAGATAAGGTTCAGCAAATGCTGCACCACTTAATTTTTAGCATTATTCAATCGGCTGGGGCAGGCAGCGTGATTCGAGTCCACGTTTCTCCGACAGAAGACGGTCTCCACCTCGGAGTTTGGGTTTTTCATCCTTGGTTGGGAGAAAGTTTGCCCCATGCTAAACTCTACTCCGACTACTTGTTGAAGGTCGGATCTGATAGCGGTTCGCCATCGAACTCCGAAACCGACTCCCTGGGACTCGAACCGCAACTCCCGACACAGGGTTCGCAGCGATTAACGCTGGCGTTTTCTGAGTTGGCGGCTTTGGTGGCCCAGAATGCCGAGGATACCGCACCGGTGTTAGCTGGTTACGGGGCCAGGGAACGCTTGGGGCTGCTGCTTTGCTGCCAGTTGGTGGAAATTCAAGGCGGTCAACTCTCGATTCAAGGCGCCCCGGAATCTGGATATCGCTACGTGCTCTGGCTGCCCTGCACCAATGCTACGGAGTTGTTGGAAGGATGAAGTTAGTTGACTGTTGACTGTTGACTGTTGACTGTTGACTGTTGTTATTAGTTGTTAGTTGTTAGTTGTTGGTTGTTAAGGGATGAAGTTAGTTAAGCTGTTCGGGATTTAAATTGTATGTCAAAAAACAATAAAACTATTGTGGGGTGGGCGTCCCGCCCGCCCCGAATAGGCAATTTAAATGCGCGACAGCTTAACTGTTGACTGTTGTTATTAGTTGTTAGTGGTGAGTTGTTTTATAATAAAATAACTAATCACAAATTTCCCATAATAACTAATAACTAATGAAAAATTTCCCATAATAACTAATAACCAATCACCAATGCCCTGTTTGGCCGATGCCCAATGCCCGATTACCAAGTACAAATCTAAAATAGCAATGAATTCAGTTTGGCAACAGTTAAGTCTGGCAAATTTGCCGCTCTCTCAGTGGCAAAGTGGAAGTTATTTATTAAATTTGGCGATCGGCTCTTTGCGCAGTTGGCGGCAGAGTAGCTGGCTGATGCAGTGGGCAGAACCCCTGGGTTTTGTTTTGCTGGGCTTGACTTTCGGTTTGGCGCCGTTTGTGAATAATGCCTTGGTGGGGGTGTTGATGGCGGCTGGCGCTGCATTTTGGGTACTGCTGACTGTTTCCGACGATCGCGCCATCGCCTTGACGCCGATTCATTTGCTGGTACTGCTGTACTGGGGAATTGCCACCGTCGCCACGGCGATGTCGCCGGTGAAAGTCGCCGCTGCTACTGGTTGGAGCAAGCTAACGCTGTATTTGCTGTTTTTTGCGCTGATGGCTCGGATATTGCGATCGCCCCGTTGGCGATCGTGGTTAATTGCCGTATTTTTGAACGTCTCTTTAATTGTCAGTTTCTACGGCGTGCGGCAGTGGATTGACAAAGTGCCGCCATTAGCTACTTGGAACGATCCGACTTCTACTCAAGCCAATGTCACGCGAGTTTACAGCTTTCTGGGAAATCCTAACTTGCTTGGTTCCTATTTGCTGCCGGCCATTGCATTGAGTGCCGCCGCACTTTTTGTGTGGAAAGGATGGGGAACAAAAGTTTTAGCGCTGACGATGCTGGTGGTGAATTGCGCGTGTTTGCGCTACACGGACAGCCGGGGTGCTTGGATCGGTTTTGTGGCTCTACTTGTGGTATTTTTAGTGCTGCTGTGGTACTGGTACAGCCCTTTGATGCCTCGGTTCTGGCGAACTTGGGCCCTGCCGTTAGGGTTAGGAGGTTTGGCTGGGGCCTTAATTTTGGGAGTGGCTTTAGTGGAGCCCTTGCGCGATCGAGTTTCTAGTATGTTTATCGGCAGAGGTGACAGCAGCAACAATTTTCGGATTAATGTTTGGACGGCGGTGATTGACATGATTCGCGATCGACCACTTCTCGGAATTGGCCCAGGAAACACTGCTTTTAATAAAGTTTATCCGCTTTATATGAAGCCGAGATTCACTGCTTTGAGCGCTTATTCTGTGCTGCTGGAAATTGCGGTGGAAACCGGTTTTATCGGTTTAATGTGTTTCCTGTGGCTGATGACTGTCACCGTCAATCAAGGTTTGTTGCAGATAAAAAATCTGCGGGATTCACAATTTAACATCTCTAATTTAGAGGAAGAATCCCGAAATACCCAATCTCAAATCCCAAATCTCAAATCGAATCAGGGGTTTTGGCTGATAGGGGCGATCGCAACTTTAGTCGGCATGATGGCCCACGGTTTTGTCGATACTGTTTGGTACCGGCCGGAAGTTAATATGCTTTGGTGGTTGATGGTGGCGATTATTGCTAGTTTTTACAGCAACCCGCACCAGCAGCAGCAAGATTCAGCTTTGACCGAGGGCGACTAGATAGAATTGCTGGCGGGGTTTTCTCCCCGCCCGGTGAGGATTCCAGCAACAGCCGACACAGCAATTATTAATAGTTCTACCACTTCAAAAAAAGAATGCAGCTAAATGCCAAGCTGCAAACCATTATAGTCTTGAAACACTTACCGCCCCCTTCCGTGCGGTGATTCTTGACACTTCATCGAAATCCGCTACCGAAATAGTCTTACATTTTTGACCTGTCCATAAGCGAGTCGTCACAGTTCCCTATCCCGACGGCAGCGCAAAAATAACACAAAGCCGTCCTCAAAGGACGGGGTTTAAAACCCAATTTTTTGATAAGTCATTTCCAATTCTTGAATTCTTTAATCTCAAATCTCAAATGCTATAAGGTGCGCACTGCGCACCCTCCATACTACCACATACTACATACCTGTTGCTGTAAAGTGGCGATGGTACACTCTACAAAATTTCTTGAAAATAACTCTTATTCTTGGCCTTCCCGAGGCATGATGAATCTCGGACACGCATATTTTCCACCATTGCTATCTCTGCACTGTCGCATCGACTGATTCGAGTTGAGCAGCATTTCGACTGATTCATTAACTGTGGGTTTAACAGTCGCAGGAGTTGGCAGTGCTTTTGAGGCTTGACTTAGCTCCAGTACCGTTATAATTGCCAGTATGGTTGATGAAAGCAAAACTGTGCGTTTCATTTATTTGTTTTTTCCTCGTTTAATCGTTGACGTGCCATTCCTATCCATATATCCTCATCGAATTCTTGAGAATCCGCAGACTTTAGACAAATTTTCCACTGGGGTAGCGCTTCCTTAGTATTTTTCATCCCTTCTAGGACTTGCGCTTTTAAGCAATAAGTTGCTGGTCTTTCACTATCAAGTTTAATCGCTGCATCCAGATGTTGCAATGCCTCTGAATATCGACCCTGTTCAAGGCGAGCCCATCCCAAGTTTTTGAGTAAAGAATATTTGACTCGATCGTCCTCAGCTAATTTCAAACCTTGCCACAGCAAGTGAACGGCAGCAGCATAGTTTTTTTGCTCAACTATATATAATCGAGCGAGATTGCTGTAAGCAGCAGGCAAACCGAGTTTGGCAGCTTGAAGATATTTTCCTCGGGCGCATTGTAAATCTTGCACTTCTTCGCAAAGCCATCCCAAATTGTAAAGAGCTGTTCGGCTTTTTGGATCTACGGAGAGCGCTAACTCATATGCTTGTTGAGTATTAGCCAATCGATTAGCTTTGTAGTTTTCAAAGGCCATATTATTAAAAACTGATGCCAGTTCCGGCAAGCCTATTTTCCAGCCGCAAAAGCCTAATGCTAGCATCAGCAAAAAGACCCCCCACTTCGATTTTTGATGCTTTTTTGCTGGTTCTTTCATAACATTGAAAATGTTAGCTAATGGTGTCGTTTTTAGCATATTTAAACTTGAGAGTTGGGCGATATTTTGTTTGCCACATTTAATTGCCACCCTAAGGGCATCATCCTCTTACGAAATGACTCAGGCTTGAGCCCATTTCTCATAAGAGTTTGCAAGTCCACAGCCGAATGCTTGGGTAATGCTCCCACTACCTAGAGGTATTCGAGCATAGGTTAATCATTCCTGAGACTCCAAAAGCAATCCGGAAATTTTCAGAAAAAAGGAAGTGGGAAGCAGGAAGAAGGTAGAACTGTCCCCATTATTTAAGTAATAATACTTAGTCAGCGGTCAGTCGATCGACAGTATGCGATGGTATTAGCAGATACAGCCTATCCCTGGTTTATGAAGTGCAGTAGAGACTTAGGCTGGGCCCATTGGTGTCAAAAATCGCCTGAAACCCCTGAGACATCTCGTTTTTAACCCAGTATCGAGTTCCCTCGCATCCCCTTCTTAAGCGGGACGAAAGAGCGCTTCGAGTTCCCCCCGGAGGCTACGCAAGCGCCGGAGTATCGAGCCCTAATCGTCAGACAGCAGACCAATACTACGTTTAACTTACATCTTGCACCATTCTCAATAAGCCTTTTCTGGGCGGGCTCTCCTGCCCACCCCACAAGAAAACTCACTCTTTGTGGAACGGGCCGAAGAGCCCGTTCTTGAGAATGATGCAAGATATCAGTTTAACGTGTTTGTTGACACCAATAGGCTGATCCCCTTGTCCCTACGGGGATTAATCGATAGGGTGGTGTAGTTCATAAACTTGCAATCTGCTGTAATATGGACTCGAGTGAAATAACTCTAATTAAGTTTGTAGTCACCACGGAAGCCCTCAAAATCCTCAACGGGAGATATCGAACAATTTTATGATAAGTAATTAACCGAACTCGATTTAAAATAATCAATCACTAATCAGCAATCACCAATCATTAATCACTAATGACTCCTGAGTAATAAACATTTTCATATAAGAAAAATCCAACCTTCGAGTAGCAAAGGTTTTAGTTTCTTTTTCGGAGATGTCTAAAAACTAATGACTAAGGACTAATGACTAAGGACTAAGGACTAATGACTAAGGACTAATGACTAAGGACTAATGACTAAGGACTAATGACTAAGGACTAATGACTAAGGACTAATGACTAATGACTAATGACTAATGACTAATGACTAAAATTGCTTCATCGCTCTTTCCATATCCCGCTTGTCTTCGCGTTTCTTCAAATCTTCGCGCTTGTCGTACAGCTTTTTCCCTTTACCCAAACCGATATCGAGTTTTACCCAGCCGCCTTTCAAATACATTTTTAACGGCACTAAAGTCAAACCTTTTTCTTCGACTTTGCCTATCAATTTACGGATTTCCTGCTTGTGCATCAGCAATTTACGGGTGCGGCGGGGTTCGTGATTAAAATAGTTACTAGCACTTCTCCAGGGCGAAATGTGAACGTTTATCAGCCACAGTTCGCCGTTCCGAACTAAGCCATATCCGTCCCGCAAATTGGCTTTTCCTTCCCGAATTGATTTGACTTCGGTGCCCTTCAACTCGATTCCCACTTGGTATGTCTCTATAATTTCATAGAGATGGCGCGCTTGTCGGTTATCGCTAACAATTTTGTATCCTGGGCTTTTTTCGCTCATTTTTACCTCCGCAAAAATTAATTATTATAACGCTAGCTTCTCTGTAGAGAAAATCGAAGCTTGACAAAACTTAAATAATCGGTCTAGGCATTACCAATTTGGCTGAGCTAAGATGTCACCAACGTGAATGTCAAGCGGTATCATGCAGCGCACCAATATTCCCAATTCTGACCTTCCAGATGCTGTCAGTCCTAATTCTGCGGTTAATTTGGTTTGGCTGGCTCCTTCTTTGCTGGCGCTTGCTTGGTTTTGGGCCAATATCTCGGCTGTTAAGTGGTTGTTATCCTCGTTTGTTGAGATACCCACACTATACAAGATAGTAATTGGCTTTCTGATTGTAGCATTAGTAGTGCGATCGATTGGGAACTCCGATCGCCCGCCCAGATTTTCGCCAAATTTCGTTTTGAGGCGATATCCGCTGCTGTTGATGTTCGGTGCGGGTATTTGCTCGATCGCCCTTCAGTACATAATTGATATCAAACAAGTTACTGTCCTGCTATTTATCCTCGGAACTTACGGGCTGTGCGGCTTATTGGTGGAGCAGAACTTTTGGCAAAAAAACTTGCCAGTTGCGGGCTTGCTGGCTTGTATTTTACCATTCAACAGTCAGTTTAATAGCGGATTAGGTTTGCCGGCGCGAGTGCTGACTGCTGAGGTAGTAGAACAGTTGCTCTCAATGCTGCACGTTGCGGCTATTTCTTCTTACGATATTATCGTTTTGGAAAACGGCATCGCTCACGTTGACGTGCCTTGTAGCGGCATTAAAACCCTCTTAGTCGGAACGCTATTTTTGCTAGCTGCTACCTGGCTGGAAGGGCGTAAATTGAGTTTAAGATGGGTAGCAGTCGGCGCTGCTAATCTCTTACTGTTGGTGTCTGCTAACACTGCGCGGGTTGCCGTGTTAGTCCTGGTTTCCGAAGTATTTAAGCAGCCAAAAATAGCAGAAATTATTCACGTTCCTCTGGGAATTGTCGGTTTAGTATGTGCTTGTTTTGTGACCTGGTTAATGCTGCAGCGAGTACCGAAATTTCATCCACAAAAAACCAGCGGTATTTCTGCCAAACCCAACTCAGAAATACTGGAAAATCACCCTTTAGCTAAACCAGGAATAATTGCAGCAGTCACAGTTTTGGCAGTCATGGCTCAACTGTCTCATGTAGAAACGTCAAAAATGGCGATCGCACCTTTAAGATTGCCTGAATACATTAAATCAGATTCAATTCCCCTTAATGCTAGCGAACAAAAATTCTTTGGCAACTATCCGGACACGCAAACACAAAAAATCAGATTTGTCGCCGACAACCTGCGCGGTTCCATGCTCACAGTAGCCAGCACATCATGGCAAACTTATCACGCCCCCGAGTTGTGTTTTGTAGCCAGCGGAATTCCCGTCAATCGCATAGAAAAAAAACAATTCACTCCTTCAGTAACAGCCCGGTGGCTGTCTCTCAAAAACAACCAATTATCAGCAGTATACTGGCTGCAATCTGCACAGTTAACTACAGATAACTTCTTGTCCCGTATCGGAAGCGACCTCACTAAAAAAAATCACAATTGGGTGCTAGTTTCTATTTTATTTGATAGTTCGCTACAAGCCGAAAATCCTGAAGTAAAAGAGTTGGCTAGTAATGTATACGATACTGTTAAAAAAAGCTTACAAGGAGAAATAAATGAAAATTAAACAGGTATTTGAGGGAATTTTTCAAATAATTTTTTGGGTCTGGAATTTAACATTTTTATCGATTGTTTACTTGGGAATTTTGCCTGTTATAGGAGTGACATTAATTCTGGCGACAATCGATGGCATCATCCCGCTAGAGTTTTCTTTGACGATGGCAGCTACGAT
>NZ_JANMZH010000712.1:0-5757 GCF_031383065.1 Microcoleus sp. OTE_8_concoct_300
GTGCAAGTCTGTCACTTTTCTATGGGCAAACATACCCAATTTACAATACAGCCATGAACAACCCAGAAACTGCGAATGCCTGGATTATTTACCGACTCCTGCCCAACTTTCAGCGCTTACCCGTCGCGCTATTTCGCAGCCGCAGCGAAGCAGAATCTTCCCTGAAAGTCATCCGGCAAATGCTACCCAATACCGAATTAATACTTGCTTTCGAGGTAGGACCAGAAAATCCAACTACCGAACTCAATCAGCCCGCTGCTAAAGAACCAAACTTCCCAACTTCAGTTAACCGAGAACTCTTGAAACTTTTCATTATCAGTTCTCGTCCTGTTGTTTCCCGCGTCATTCATTCTTTTCACCGCGATAATTTTGCTTGCGTTTCTGACTGGAGTCCGCTTGTCCCAACTCAAAATCCAGGTGAAGTGATGAGTGTCTTAATTAAACATTTGGCCGCTGACTCTTAGCGTTTGATTGAACAGTCTCGATCGTATTGATAGCGGTAAGGTGCGGCCAGCGCAGTGCTTTTATGAACAGGCAAGATGCCTGTTCCACAAGAAATTCACTCTTTGTGGAACAGGCCGGAAAGCCTGTTGCTGACAATGGTGCAACATCTCAGTCGAACCGCAGTTGCGGGCGATCGCCAACTCAAGAACAATGATAAACTTGATATTCATACCCATCCACCGCAGGCAACTCGCGCGATTCAACCTGACATTTTTGTGCTTCTAGATTGACAGGTGCGCGAAAATTAACCAACCACAAATCAAGCGGGCGTTCTAATTGACTGAGTGTTTTGTCAAGAGTCCCTGCCGCTATTTCCGGCCCATCCCTTCTCTGATTAGCCAAAAGAAACAGCGGAGAATCAAAGGCTTTAACTTCTTCTTTCTTCCTAACATCCGTTACATCCGTTACATCCGCTACAAAATCCGTTGCCGAACTTCTTTCCCATTCCCACCCTATCCCCATCAACTCTCCTATTTCTACATGAGTCTTTTGAGTAGTGGCAATTAACACGGGAACTTTCGATAATTCGCGGATAACCGGAATTAAAAGGTCTGGTTTGTAATATTTGCGATAGCCGAGATTGGAATTTACTGTGACACTGCTAAAAAAACCCATTGCTAAAATTAGCACCACTGCTTTTTTGCCCGGAACTTCGATCGCCCGAAAATTAAACCATTGACTTTTTGCTGTAGGTGTGTTAAAAATAACCGCCAAGGTTGCTCCTAAAAGCAATATCACCCCCGGAAAGTAGACGAAATTGTATCGTGCGCCGCGAGTTAGGTCAATTCCTAGAATATATGCAAAGCTGAAAAATAGGAAAATTGCTCCTAGCACAAATCCGCCGAAAATAACAGTACCTAAACGAGTATCGGGTGTTGTTAAGGAATTTTTAAAAGCGCTAAAAAGCATGGGAAGCACCAATATAAAAAATATTGTCATGGCGATCGCCGATACAACTACTACTGCCAAATTTTGCGATTCCACCGGCAGCAGAGACATGACAGTGATCCATCCAGCTAAAGCTTGAAAAATCGGATTGAGCCAATCTAAAAATGTGCGATCGCCGCTGACAATCCAATTAGTTAGTTCGCTGCCGTATTTATTTGACAAAAATATCGGCAGCCAAACTAAACCGCCTGCTAAAGTACCCATCGCTACGGAGAAAAGCGGCCAGAGGATTTGAAACTGCCAAAAATTAGGCTGCTGGCTTTTGGAAGCCAACTTTCCCTTAAACTGCTGCCAGATTACAGCAATTAATGCTATTGCTTCCGCACACAAAGTCAGTGCAAAAAAGTAGTGAACCGCAATTCCCAAACAGTTAACAACTACCCAAAGCAGCACCGCCCAAATAGGCAGGGGAGCGCGCTGTTGCAGCTTTTTTGCAGCTAAGGCGAGGCAAAAAACAGAGGCAATAACTAATAAGATTCCTAAAGTGTAATGGCGAGCTTCTTGAGCGAGATAAATGCTGTAGGGAGAAACTGCCATCATCGCGGCCGCACATTGACCGACTAAACGAGAACTAAAAGCAAATTTGCCCAAAAAGTAAATAGCTGGAACTGAAATCACGCCCAATAATGCAGGAAGAGATCGCCCTATCCAAACTAAACTATCCTCGGTAGGCCCAAACAGTCGCATCCACCAGTGGGCGAGCATAAAATACACTGGTGGATGATTGCTTTCTAGCAGCAAATTGCGGAGCACGTCGGCGGTGTCAGCATCGGAACCTAATTGTAGCGGTTGTAATAATGTAGAAAGGTCGATCGCGCGATCGATCGGCACCCCGCGAAAACTGTTGCCCAAACTAAAAACTAGAGTAGAAAACTCATCTGTCCACAGCGGTTTCGAGTTTAAATTGGCAAAGCGCAAAATAAAGGCGATCGCCGTCCACAGCAATAGCAACAACAGTTGTTTGTTCTTAATCATTAATTCAGTCATTCAAAGGCATAGGGAAGAAGAGTCATTAGTCATTAGTCATCAGTCATTTTATCAATTATCAATCACCAATTACCAAATACCGATTACCCCTTACCCCTTACCAATTAGCTAATCCACTTCCGTTACCCGCCAGCTCAACTTCATATTAATCCAGAAATTCCACAGAGTCACAGCCGCGATCGCAATTAAATTAGCCAAATATTCATTCATCCCAAAAACATTAAACATTAAATTAACCAGCAGCACATTCAAAATCAAACCCATCAAGCAAATCGTATTAAATTTCAACAGCCGTTTGAATCGCTGGCGCTTTCCTGGCTGCCGCTTAGAAATATCCCCAAAAGTCCACAAATCATTCCACAAAAAGTTACTGATAATTGCCAATTCAGCAGCAATGATCAGACTGCGAGTCAGCTCCCAATTGAGGATATCCCGCAGCACATACAAAACCCCCATATTCACAAACACGCCGCTGAAACCCACAATGCCAAACCGCAGAAACTTGCCCATCGGCCACCGGGCAAACCGTAACCGAAGCAAATGTCGCAAATACTCAATATACTGTTTCCAGGTAACTTTGCTCTCGCCTTCTTGCCGCTCCTGAAACACGTAACCAACTTCTCCAATCCAGCGGATCTCGCCTCTGCCGAGCACTTCAATCAATATTTTGTAACCAGCAGGATTCATGGTTTTGCCGGCAATGCAACTGCGACGCACCATAAAATAGCCGCTCATCGGATCAGAAACTCGGCCCACCACTCCCGGCAGGATCACCAACCCCAGGGTTTGAGCGCCCCGCGATAAAAATCGCCTGACAACGCTCCAGTCGCTCACACCTCCCTCGCCAACGTGGCGGCTCGCAGCGGCCAAATCGGCTCCCCGCTGAATTTCTGCTAAAAGCTGCAACAGCGTCTCCGGGGGATGCTGCAAGTCGGCATCGATGACGCCCAAAACCTCGCCCCGAGCCGCCTGCCACCCGCGAATTACCGCTGTGGAAAGTCCCCGCTCGTGTTCCCGGCGCATCACCCGCAATTGCGGATATTCGGCTGTCAGGGACTGGGCAACTTCCCAGGTGCGATCGGGGCTGTTGTCATCGACTACAATTAATTCGTAGTTGCCGGGAATACTGCCATCGAGCAAGCCGCTCAATTTTTCCACAATACTCTTGACATTCTTGCACTCGTTGTAGGTGGGAATGACCAGGGAAAAATAAATTGGCGGTGTGCTTGCGTCTGTAAAAGTTGAATTGAAAGTCTCTACAGCAGGAATTTGCAAAGGCCCAGACGGCACTGGCAATTCCTGATTTCCTTGGTAAATGCCCATAATTTCAGTGTCCAGAAAATAAAGGATGGTTTGGTAGCACTTGAGATTTTAGAATATCGTTCGTCTATAGTTGATTCGTTAAAATATAAAAACGCCTTAATTATAGTCAGTAATTCTGTAGCTGAGTTAAAAAGAAAACTGTGGATGCAATTCTCGATCGAGCTTTACAAGGTTATAATATCTCTTCTGCCGAAGCCTTGGTACTTTTGCAGCAAAGAGATCCCGATGCGCGAGCTTCTATTCAAACAACCGCTGACTTGCTCCGCCGCCGACAATCAGGGGATACTGTCACCTATGTTATAAATCGAAATATTAATTTTACTAACATTTGCGAGCAGCATTGCAGTTTTTGTGCATTCCGCCGCGACGAGGGAGATGAGGGCGCTTTTTGGTTAGACGCAGCCCAAATTCAGGAAAAGGCAACTGATGCAGTGCAGCGGGGTGCGACGGAAATTTGTATGCAGGGGGGCTTAAATCTTCAAGCTAAGCTCAACGGCGCATCTTTACCTTATTATCTGCAATTGGTGAAAACTATTAAGGATAACTTTCCTCAGTTGCACTTGCACGCTTTTTCGCCGCAAGAAATAGAATTTATTGCTAGAGAAGATAATCTTAGTTTCAGCTATGTAATTTCGGCTTTGCAGGATGCGGGAGTCGGTTCGATGCCGGGAACCGCGGCGGAAGTTCTCGACGATTCTGTGCGACGGGTGATTTGCCCGGAAAAACTAAATTCGGCAACTTGGCTGGAAATTGTGGGAACTGCTCACCGTCTGGGTTTGCCGACAACGAGTACGATGCTTTGCGGGCATATTGAGACGGCCCAACAGCAGGTTTTGCATTTAGAAAAAGTGCGATCGCTCCAACAAACTGCGATCGACCAAAACTATCGGGCACGCATTACAGAATTTATTTTACTACCATTTGTCGGAAAGGAAGCACCGGCTCCTTTGCGGAGTCGAGTCGGCCGCGACCAACCAATTTTAGCAGATACATTGTTACTCACCGCTGTCTCGAGAATCTTCTTAGGCAATTTGATTTCCAATCACCAGCCGAGTTGGGTAAAATTAGGTTTAGATGGAGCTACTGAAGCGCTGAAATGGGGCTGCAATGACATCGGCGGTACATTGATGGAAGAGCACATTACTACAATGGCCGGTGCGGTTGGCGGCAGTTGTCAATCTGTGGAAAATTTGCAAAATGCGATTAGTTCTTTGGGGCGGAGTTATCAGCAAAGAGATACAATTTATCGACCTTTAGGGGTTGACAATTTGGCAGTAATAAGTAGTAGGATAAAGTGAGCGATGTCTTATAGCGAGTTCACCTCAATTATCAAAGTTAAACAAGCCTTTGGATTAACAACTGTAGAAGGGCCGCGATTTCTACCGCAAATAACTCCGATCAATCCGAGTGCAACCCTGACAGATTTTTTGGCGAATAGTTTACCCGTAGCTGTGGCGACAGGTAGCGAAAAAGCTCGATCGGAAATGATTATTACTCCGGTACTGCTGGAAGTCAGGAAGATTTTGCAGCAGAATATTAGCTTGTTTTCGGGGGAAGACTTTACGGTTGATTATGAAAGTGGACTAAACGGGATTTGTGATTATTTGATTAGTCGTTCTCCAGAAATGTTGGAAATTGAAGCACCCGCAGTGGCGGTTGTTGAGGCTAAAAAAGCTGATTTGAAGACAGGAATTGGACAGTGCGTTGCAGAAATGGTGGCAATGCAGAAGTTTAATGAAGCGAAGGGGAAACCAATTTCTGTTATTTATGGCGGTGTCAGTAACGGCACGCAGTGGCGATTTCTTAAACTAGAGGAAAAAATTGTATCGATCGATCTTAATGACTATGCGTTGCCAGGGTAAGAGCATCTCAATCAGGCTTGACACAAGGATTTGAGAATAAGCATCATGTACTCATCACTCATGGCTGCCCGGTTCCTTTTTTGTCTCAAGCTACGCGGTAGGGTGGTTTCTTGATTGAGGGCATTAAGGGCCA
>NZ_JANMZH010000853.1:0-21033 GCF_031383065.1 Microcoleus sp. OTE_8_concoct_300
ATTTTGCTTGCCTTTTTTGTGACCATTTTTATTGATATGAGTTGAATTACATTCAGGGCATTGCATAATATTGCTTTTAAATGTGTGTTATTTTTGAAGCTCGGAGGACAACTTCATCATACCATAGTTCAGCAACGCCGACTGATTAGCCGATCGACCCACCAGATATGGCAAAATCAATTAGCGTTTGCCGGCCAACCTCCGGCAATCCCGTGTCAAAACACCAATAAGGTTCAGTTAAGACGAGGCAGTGCTTAAAACCATAAATACAGGAGGATTCGTTATTATTCCAGTACCTCGGTGTTTAAGTTTTTTGGAAATAAATTTTAAAACAAGCTTTTTTGCCACTCTTGGGTTTTTTATATGAACCATTTCCGGTAAAAATTCGCCTTTGAATTTCCAAAATTCACGAACTAAAAAAAGGGAATTTATTGTGGTTGTAACCGCTGATTTTTTGGGGAAACACGACGAATAACTCGTCGTAATGTTCCTGTGAAAAAACTACGCAATGGTGAAACCTCTGCACTGCTTGCTGCTTGAAAAATAAATGTACAGCCCAAAGTCCTAGTTTTCAACCATAAATTTATTGCATCACTTCTCTGGTTTTTTGAGAACGAATATAAGTTTTTATTACTAATAAATCTACTTTGAGTTCATCACTGGTATTTTTAACTACAATGGGGTTGATTATATTCGCAAGCCAGTAACGGGGCGTGTTTTTTTATCCTCCAATAAGTTCGTAATTAAAGGAGATTTAATCGGTAATTATGAACCGTCTAAATGCTCAATTGTGTACTCGATAACTCTTAGCGGTATTGGCTGAAATCCTTTTTTATTAATTTACCTGATGGATAAATCCAACTCCAATACAAACCATCTTCTTCTTGTGTTTCGTTTGTCAATTTAACCTTGGATGGAATTCGCCCCAGATAGTCACAACCTTTACTGAATGTGGCTGACACCATTGCATAGGATGCCAACCTCTATCCCACATCAACAACATTTCTTCTCTGACTGACCCTAACAACTTTAACGCTCTTACTTTCTCTCCTATTTTATATGGACAGATTAACGAATCAAAGATTAAATGTGTTCCTGCTTCTACTAAAATGACTAATCTAGATGCAGGGAAATGCCGCTCTTGTACCTGGACGACTTCCTTTGGAAACCCAAAACTCGGGATTTTTCATCACTATGGGGGATATCTAAGGAAGTCCCATTTATCACTACGATTCTGAGTTTATTTATGAAAGCTCCTATTGTTTCTCCCGTAGGCATTGGTCGCACCAACTGATGAAATAACTGTCTGAACACGCCTGCTCCTAATCTCTGTCGGGGTTGGGTAATGGCTGATTTACAAAGGATACGCCAATTATTACCAATTTTTACCTATGCTTCATTAAGACCATCAATCAGATTTTTTAGTACATCCCGCATTGAATCTTTCGACCACAGGCTCATTGCTATGACCAGACACACTACCAGTTGTGCTGGCTCTTGGCGATGACGTTTCTCTTCAACCTTCGTTTTCGCAATCGAAGAGGCGATTGCAGATACGGTCATCGCTATCTCTATGGCTTTAAATATCTTGGTACTTTGGATACTGGGAGAGACTAATGAACATTCTTTAAGATGTACTGTACTTTATTTTATTTCCATTTTTGTATATAATAGCTAGTTGACTACTATGGGAGCCTTAACTAAACCGTATTGAACTATAGTGGAAATAGCTTGATGTGGCAAGTCTGTTTTTAAGAGCGCGGGGACTCAAGTTCCTAGTTCCGTTTTCCCGGCCGACTCGCGATCGAGACGCTCGTTCCCCACATGGCGTACTATCTCTATGGGGCAGTGCTGGGTAATATATACTTGGACGCGCACCTGCTAACGTGAAATTTTTAATTTTAGATATCAAAGAACTGACTGATGGATTTAGACCAACAGATTCAAGCATTGATCGAAAAAGCTCCGCGCGACGGTTCGACGCCACAAATCTTACAGGCGATCGCCCCGGCCCTGGTGTTAATTGCCCAACAGCTACAGCACCTCGAATACTCTATCCTGCAAGCGGTAGACCAAAGTTGGGCGATCGTGGTTTTGAGCAATCTCAAGGAACCAGGACGGGAGAAGAAGGTGATTTATGCTTGGACCAGTCTTAAAGATGCGTCGCAGGCTGCAGCTGCTGGGGGCGATCGCCTCAGACCGGTGCTTTTGCCTGTCACTCACATTTTATTTCAGATGATAGCTCTTGAAGGTCTCGACAGCATTGTTTTTTTTGAAAGTCCCGGCAATCAGGAAGTCGGAACCGAAATCCCTCGCGAGCAAGTGCAGAATTTAATTAGCGTTTACTTGCAACAGTATCGATCGGCTCCACCGCCGGATATTGCTTAAACAACTCCATTTCCTATTAATTGGTAATAGGGCATTAGACACTGGGCATCGGGCATCGGGCATTACTCATTGCAATTCCCCACGACCAATTGCCCATTACCAATTCCTCGTAAAGTGTATGTAACTTTTTCACCTCTAATAAAGTCGGCTCAAAACGTAATCTGCCAAGTCAATCAAAGCTTGGCGGGACTCTGAATGGGGCAGCGGAGCTAAGTATTCGACGGCTTTCTGTGCGTGATGGTTGGCTAGTTCTCGCGATCGCTCTATGCCTTGAGAATCTTCTACCAATGCCAGGGCCTGCTCTATATCTCCTTCTTCGGCGAACTCGCGTTCTATGAGAACTTCCAAGTAAGGCTTTTCTTCTAGGCAAAATAGGGCTGGCGCTGTCAGATTCCCGCTTCTGAGATCCGAGCCTGCGGGTTTCCCCAAAGTTTCCGTTGAAGCGGTGAAATCTAATATATCATCTACTATTTGAAAGGCTAAACCAATATTGCGCCCGTAGTTGTACAAATCGTCTGCTATTTCCGCTGAAACCTCGCTCAGACAGCCGGCTGCTTTGGAACTGTTGGCGATTAAAGACGCTGTTTTGTAGTAACTTTTTTCCAGGTACGCTTCGATCGACAAGCTGGTGTCAAATCCATTTAGTCCCTGTTGAATTTCCCCCTCCGCTAAATCCATAATCACTTCCGAAAGCAGTTTGACTACTGGCAGGTTGTCCAGATTTGCCAAATGCCAGGAAGATTGAGCAAACAGAAAATCTCCCGCCAATACTGCCACTCGGTTGTTAAACCGACTGTGTACCGTCGGTACTCCCCGCCGCAGATCCGACTCGTCTACCACGTCGTCGTGAACCAAACTTGCTGTGTGGATCATTTCCGTGATTTCAGCGAGGCGGCGGTGTTTTTCTGTGATTGGGCGATCGGGCATAGTTGTCCGGGCTATTAACAGGACGATTGCGGGTCTCACCCGTTTTCCCTTTGTGCCGAATAAGTATTCTGCAGCCGCGTACAATATGGGATGGCGGGCACCCACTAACTGTTTTAAGTTTTCTGTCAACAGTCGCAGGTCTTCTTCAACCGAGGAAAATAGGAGAGTGCTAGAGATCATGGATACGCCGACTCAAGCGGTAAAGTAACAAAATTTTACATATCATATCTTTATTTTAAGGTAATTCTCTGCAATAGGAAAGAAAAATCTAGGCGATCGGCAGTTATTTGTCATCTGCAGCCCGATCCTAGTCACGCGACTGCCAGAGGCGAGTAGCCGGCTGCCAGAGGAGTTGCTCCTATTGTATAGAATTGTTAAGGACATTGCCCAAAAATCTCTAAATCCCAGAAACCCTGTGCTATTATAGGAGTTAAGGATTTAAACAATTCTATACATTAAGTACAGCCAGACTGGCAGGTAGCTTCTAGGGCCCTGTAAGAGTTTCTTAGAGCCAGCCTAGTTAGTCGATCGCAGCGAAAATTTCTGGGAGAGATTTTTAGTTCCTCGTGGCTAAAATTTTTCAGGAGTTAAGACTAGCGCATCTTATATGCACGGTAGCTCAAAGCAGCTAAAGTGGATGGTTTTAGGCTGTTTAAGCATCTGTAAAGCAGTAAATGATTATTGACCGGGAACGCCTAAATGTTCCCGCAGGCTTGATATGGAAAAGCAGCCTTCAGAACCAAGGCCTGGTCTTGCGTGCTGACTTAATGTAGTAGGTCTTGAACTTGTCCTCCTCCTCCTCCTAGTCCTTGACTTTTGGTTCTAATTATGATTTATCGCGATATTCCTCTAATTATTCCCATTCTGGCCGCCGGCTATGTAATGACTATTTATGTACTGCTGATGTTGGCCCAACGCAGCGCTAAAATAACTCGATTGGGCGAGTAGTGTACTCGTCGGTAGCCGAATCCGGCAGCAGCGCGCTCGCTGCACAAAAATAATAGGGTAGTCTGGAAGCTGAGTGCCTTGGGCCCGCTTGAGGAAAGAGGATCCGAGGGAATTTATTCCCTATTAATCTTTTGCTATAGTTGAGGAGCAAGTAAGAATAACTGTCTGCGTGGCGAAACAATTTAATAAGGTGAAACTCCTGATTTAGCTCGTCTCGGTATTGCCGTAGCCTGGTTGAACGAGTAATAGTGAATTGTTGAGCGCACCTAACAGGCTGAGTGATAGACTCCGAAAGCAAATCCCCATATCAAAAGTAAGCGCAATTGCAGCGACGAAAGTCCGTTGTTTTGAGCGTGAGGAGGCACCTTGACAATGCCTTTGAGGGTCACACATCGATCGATTCTTGAATCGATCACGGCTTGGGCCCGCTTGAGTGTCAACGTTGAAAATTCGGAATACTCAATAATAACCCTGCCTTAAATGCTTGCGCACAAAGGCAGGGTTATTATTTACAATTGCTGGCAAAGTAATTTTCTGGGGTAGGAGTTACTGCAACACTTTGGACAGTTTCAGGGGTTAAGCATGGGGGCGCTTATTCCGGGTTTCTACGAAAGAAAAATTTTGCGTGGAGGAAGGAGAAATATACTAATAAACCGGGTTTTTTCGGTATGCGTGCGTAAGCGAACTAAGTTTTGAGGTTCTAGTCTGAAACCCTTGATTTACCCGAAAGCCTATAGTGTACCTCGGCAAGCGAAGCCCTCGGACTTATCGCCCTGAAACCCTTATTCTACGGTTTGCCATCAAAAACTGTCCGAAGTGTTGCAGTATGGAAATCCACCGATTTATGCCTTTTTCTACCCGCCTTGGGGCGTTGTTTTAAACTGCGAATCTCAAGACATTAACTCGGCAAATAAGTTAGGCGAATTGGCTTTAAACTTAGTATCGATGTTCAATACCAAAAGCCTCATAGGCAGGATGTTATATGTAGTAGCAGCTTGGCTCTCTGAGAGCAAGTATCATGTCAGAAAAACCCTGCCAAGGTTTCGAGAAAGCTATCAAAGTGCGCTCAAAAACGGAGATTTGGAAGTTGTCGGTTATTGTGACAAACACAAATCTCAATATTCCTATTTTGTCGGGCAAGAGCTTACCGACCTCTAACATGAGATTGCCGAGTCTAGCAACCTGCTCACTCAACTCAAACAATCAATAAACTTGCAATGCAATCAAATATTTCATCAAGCGGTGCTTAACTGCCTGAGTCAGACCGATCTTCCCTGCACTTTATCCACAGGCAAAGAAGAACATCGGCTCCCACTGCTACAGATAGAGCAGCAAAAATAGTTTTTGCTAAAAAAAATCGCTCTAACTGTACAGAAAAAAAGGTAATTGCCAATATTAATGACGGCAGTAAAACTATATTAACTATTTTTTACAACTCACTCAAATACGGAGTAGGAGTTGCCATAAATTATCAAAACTGACTCGCTAAGTTGCTGTGCTATCCAGGCGCAGTAATTCAAGTCTGGAGAAGTCGGATTTACAGTGTAATTCAGGCAATGGACAATTGCCGAGTTTTAACAGTAGGGGTGATCTATGAAAATCCGATCCTGCTCTTGGGCGTCACGGATAGCGGCAAGGGGATTTCCCCGGAGATGTTGCCGCGAATCTTGGAGCGGTTCTTTACCACAAAAAACGCTAACGAACGCTGTAGGTTGGGACGGGATATTGTTAAAAAAATTGTGGAAAAACATTCGGTTAAAATAGAAGTAGCGTCAGTTATAGGTCAAACGACCTTTAACGTGTCAATCCCGATCGCCGTTTAGCGCTATCGCACTAAAAATCCTAGGGATGTGCGACTAAAAATGCAACTCTAGACCGATGTCAAACCTTGATTGCGGTCAGCGGGCCGCAACTGTAAAATCTGAAATCTAAAATGGTATTAATTGCGGGTTCCACCTGCATCTATCCCCCTTGATTTGCCCATGTCAACCACAGTTTCTGATACCCAAAGCTTGCTAGAACAGGCGATCGACCCCAAACCGCCGGTGCTGCCTCCAGATACACCCTTAAAAGTCGCGATCGCTGCCATGACTCAGGCGAGGGCCAGTTGCATTTTAATCGCTCAGGGCCAGCAACTGCTCGGAATTTTTACAGAGCGCGATGTTGTGAAAATAACTGCTAGGGAAATACCGCTAACAGGGGTGGCAATTTCTGAGGTAATGACTGAAAACCCGATCGCCCTGAACCTCGATAAAGCGGGGAATATCTTCAGGGTATTGAGCATATTGCGATCGAAAAAAATCCGTCACTTGCCCCTCACAGACGAAGGCGGAAACTTGCTAGGCGCCATCACCTGCGAAAGCATCCGTCAAATCCTGAAACCGGGCGACTTGCTGAAAATGTGGCGCGCAGAAGAAATCATGACGACAGAAGTAATAGTTACTTCAACTAGCACCTCTGTTTTAGAAGTCGCTAAAAAGATGATAACCCAGCGCCAAAGCTGCATAGTCATTTGCACTGACAGCGACAACAAACATCAGAAACCTGTGGGCATAATTACAGAAAGCGACATTGTTAAATTCCAAGTTTCTGGACTTGATTTCGCCTGCACTCCTGCCGCCGCCGCCATGAGTTTTCCCCTGATGCAGCTGCAGGTAAAAGCCACATTGTGGCAGGCTCACCAGTTCATGCAGGAGCACCGCATCCGGCGCTTGGTGGTGGTGGACGAGGGAGGATATTTAGCCGGAATTATGACCCAAAGTACCCTGCTGCAAGCCTTAGATCCGATAGAAATGCAAGCGAATGTCCAGCTTTTGCAGGAAACAGTTGCCGAAAAGCTCCAGGAGTTAAAAAAAGTGAACGAACAATTGCAAACAGAAGCACTTCGGAGAACCGCAGTAGAGGAACAGTTGAGGCTTTTAAATAAAAGTTTAGAAGAAGAAACTAAACAGCGAACTTTAGAATTAATTAATGCTAATAGTCAGTTAAAAAAGGAAATACAAGACCGCGCCACCGCTGAAGCTGAAGTCCGCCGCCTCAACACCGAACTCGAACAGCGAGTTCAAGATCGCACGGTTCAACTAGCAGCCAGCAACGAAGAATTGCAGCAAGAAATTAGCGAGCGCCAATTGCTAGAAAAAAAATTGCAGTTTTCGGAAAGCAAAGTGCGCGCAGTTTTTGAAGCGATGACAGACATCGTTTTCGTGCTAGACACTCAGGGCAACATTGAAGTTTTGCCGACAAATACTGCTGCGTTTTTTGAGCCGGATTGCGATCTAGTCAGCCTGACGATCGAAGATTTTTTTGACGACAACAACCCGGATAATTGGTGGGTGTTAGTTCAGCAGGTGTTAGAGACGCAAGAAACGCTCAATTTCGACTACAGCTTAACAGTTGGAGACCGCAAAGTTTGGTTTTCTGCCTGCATTTCTCTGTTCTCAAAAGATGCAGTAATTTGGGTTGCCCGCAACATCAGCGCCCGCAAAATAGCCGAGTCAGCGCTGTGCCAAAAAAATGCAGAATTATTTCATACCTTGGAAGAACTGAAGCGCACTCAAAAAGAACTGATTCAATCAGAAAAAATGGCAGCCCTCGGACAGTTAATTGCCGGAGTTGCTCACGAAATCAATTCTCCTTTAGGGGCGATTCGCTCGTCGGTGCAGAACATCGCCGACTTCTGGACCGAACAATTGCAGCAGTTGCCGATATTTTTCCAGCAACTCTCCCCGGAAAGGCAGCAGGATTTTTTTGCGCTGCTGCACAAGTCAAACCAAGAAACAGACACCTTATCTAGTAAAGAAAAACGTCAGTTGAAAAAACTGTTGCAGCGGCAATTAGAAGCAGAAAAAATTGAGAAGGCGGACAGCCTTGCTTGTACATTATTAGATATTGGTATATGCAATTTAGAAACTTTTTTACCTTTGTTGAAAGACAGCAAAAGTAAAAATATTTTACAAACCGCCTACCAATTCGCTACCGTACAAAAAAGCACTAAAAATATTGCTACGGCCACAGATAGGGCAGCTAAAATCGTTTTTGCTTTGAAAAGCTACTCTCGTTACGACCAGTCGGGTTCCAAGGTCATCGCTAATATTACCGACGGTATTGAGACTGTTTTAACGCTTTACCACTACCAACTCAAACACGGTGTGGAAGTAGTCAGAAACTATGGTACTGATTTGCCCTCTGTGCTATGCTATCCTGATGAGCTCAATCAAGTGTGGACGAATTTGCTTCACAATGCTTTACAAGCGATGGGCCACAAAGGAGTGTTGAAAATTGATGTCAAACACCAAGATAACGTAATATTAGTCAGTATTACCGACAGTGGCCAAGGCATTCCCCCAGAGATTATGCCGAGAATTTTTGAGCCGTTTTTTACGACCAAACCTCCAGGAGAAGGCAGCGGCTTGGGATTGGATATAGTTCAGAAAATTCTGGAAAAACACCAAGGTGAACTGCAAGTAGAAAGCGTGCCCGGTCAAACAAAATTTACTATATCCTTGCCCATCGGAATCCCGGATAGCAATTAAAAAAATGGGGAAATGCCCCAAATTTTAAAATTAAAGAGAAGTAAAGTTTTATGCCAAAACCAGTAATTTTGTGCGTTGACGATGAAGTTGTGGTCTTAAACAGTTTAAAAATTCAACTTAAAAAAGAATTTGGGGATGATTACCTCTATGAAGTCGCAGAAAATGCAGATGAAGCTATGGAAATTATTGAGGAAATTCAAGAAGAAGATGAAAGTGATATTTTTGTCATAGTATCTGACTGGTTAATGCCAGGTATTAAAGGAGATGAATTTTTGATTCGGGTTCACCAAAAATATCCCAAGATTGTGAAAGTCATGCTCACCGGGCAAGCCGACGAAGTAGCAATAGCACGGGTGAAAGAGCAAGCAAACTTGCACCGCTGTTTGTACAAGCCGTGGGATCGCAAAGAATTAGTAGAAACTCTAAAATCGGGTTTGGCAAAAATATGAACAATAAACCTGTGATTATTTGCGTGGATGACGAACCGATAATTCTTGAAAGTTTGAAAATTGAGTTAAAAAAAGCCCTGGGAGAAGAACACTTATTAGAAACCGCTGAAGGTGGCGAAGATGCTTTAGAGCTAATCGAGGAATTGCTGGCAGAGGGCTGCGAAATCGTGGCAGTAATTTCCGACTATCTGATGCCCAATATCAAAGGAGACGAATTGCTGAAGCAGATTCACAGAATTTCGCCAAAAACTATCAAAATTATGCTGACGGGGCAAGCAGACCTCGAAGCAGTGGCGAATACTATTAAATATGCTAAATTGTACCGCTACATATCGAAGCCTTGGCAGTCAGAAGATTTGAAATTGACCGTGAAAGAAGCGGTCAACAGCTATTTTATGGAGAAGCAATTAGCGGAACAAAACGCTCAACTCCAAAAGCTGAATCAAGAATTGGAAACTGTAGTGGAGGAGCGGACTGCACAACTACGCTTGTCTGAGGAAAAGTTTGCCAAAGCTTTTCGTTCTTCTCCCAACCCGATTACTATTACCAGACTTAAAGATGGTCGTTATTTAGAAATTAATGAGGCTTTTTGCCAGACAATCGGTTATTCGGCCGCAGAAATTATGGATCGCACGGCGCTTGATTTGAATCTTTGGGAAAGTAAAGAAGCCCGCGCCAAGTTGTTGACAATGTTAGACGAGAAAAAAAAAGTTCTCAACTACGAATTTAATTTTCGCACTAAAAGTGGGGAACTCAGAACCGGGGTGCTGTCAGCAGAAATCATTGACATTCATGGCGAAACCTCGGTGATTTCTGTGATTCAAGATATTAGCGATCGCAAATTAGCCGAAGAAAAACTCCGATCTGTAGCGGCTTCTTTAGCAGCAGCGCAAAGAATCGCCCGCGTGGGCAATTGGGAATGCGATTTCTCGACTAACACAACTACTTGGTCGGAAGAATTATCTCGGATTTTCGGGCGCGATTCAACCCAGGTGCCGCCAACACTAGCTGAGTTTTCGCAATACGTGCATCCGGACGATCGACAAAAGTGGCAAACAACCATCGACGCTGCTATTGCTAGCGGGCAATCCTACAGTTTGGAATATCGCATTCTGCGGCGGGAACCGACAATTGCTGCGGATAACTGCCCGGCACAAACAAGTGAAGGTGGCTTCATCCGCTACATCGAAGCCAGAGGAGAAGCAGTTGTCAACCAACAAGGGCAAGTGACAAAACTCTTCACAACTTTGATGGACATTACCCCCCGCAAGCTGGCAGAAATAGCCCTAGCAGAGAGCGAAGAAAAATACCGCCATTTAGTTGAAACTTCCCAAGATATTATTTGGTCTTGCGATGCTGAAGGACATATTACTTTTGTGAACCAAGCCGTTAAACAAATCTACGGTTACGACCCTGAAGAAATGATCGGCTGTTCTTTTAGCGATTTCTTAGCGCCAGGACAAATAGACCGCAACTGGGAACTTCAGCAGTGCTTGCTGACGGGAGATGCTGTGTTTCAGTACGAAAGTATAGTATTAGGAAAAGACGGCAGATTGATTGATGTAAATACGAAGGCGATCGCGCGCTTCGACGCAGAAGGAAACATTACTGGCACAACTGGCACTACTAGCGATATTACCGAGCGGAAACAAGCAGGAATAGCCCTGCAAAAAGCCAAAGAAGAAGCCGACAGAGCCAACAGGGCGAAAAGTGAATTCCTCTCGAATATGAGCCACGAATTGCGAACTCCCCTCAACGCAATTCTCGGTTTCACGCAACTGCTGGCTCGCTCGGCTGCCCTCGGTGCCGACCAACAGCAATACTTAGGAATTATTAGCCGCAGCGGGGAACATTTGCTGGAGCTGATCAACAATATTCTGCAAATGTCAAAAATTGAAGTCGGGCTTGTGACGGTTAATAACAGCACCTTCGACTTGCATAAAATGCTAAAGAATACTGAAGATATGCTGAAGCTGCAAGCCGAAAAAAAAGGGTTGCAGTTAATTTTTGATTCCACGCCCGACTTACCTCAATACGTAGAAACAGACGAAAGCAAGTTGCGCCAAGTATTGATTAATGTAGTGGGAAATGCTATTAAGTTTACTACGGAAGGTGGTGTTAATTTGAGAATCAAACATGAGCTGTTGGCAAATGAAAATGACGGAGCGATTCCGCTAAATAACACTTGCTGCTTACTATTTGAAGTTGAAGATACGGGCTTGGGAATTTCTGTGGCAGAAATGGACAAGTTGTTTAAACCTTTTGCACAAACAGAAACCGGGAGAAAAGCTCAAGAAGGAACTGGTTTAGGCTTGCCTATCAGCGAACAATTCCTGCATTTAATGGGAGGAAAAATAACGGTGACAAGCAGCGTCGGTCGCGGCAGCATTTTTAGATTTGATGTTAAAGTTTCCCTCCCTAATGTAGTGGAAATTCAGGTGGCTCAAACCGCTCGTCGCGTTGTGAGTCTCGAACCCGGACAGCCGGAATACCGCATTTTAGCTGTTGACGATCGCCTGGAAAGCCGCTTGCTGTTGGTCAGAATGCTGACCTCTCTCGGGTTTGCTGTGCAGGACGCTGAAAATGGCCTTCAAGCTGTGGAAAGGTGGTCGAGTTGGGAACCTCATTTGATTTGGATGGATATGCGGATGCCGGTGATGGACGGCTATGAAGCTACTAAACAGATTAAAGCGCATTTGAAAGGTCAAGCAACGGTGATTATTGCTCTGACGGCAAGTGCTTTTGATGAGGATCGATCGCTGATTTTGTCTGCTGGTTGCGATGATTTTGTAGCGAAGCCTTTTCGGGAGCAAGTGATTCTGGAAAAGATGGCTAAGTATTTGGGAGTCCGCTATGTTTACGATCGAGAAGCTTCGCCAAGTTCTGAGCCTGTGGCGTCGGGTGAGGTTTCTACGGCTACTGAAACGGCTGATTTTCCTTTTACGCTCAATGCTTCATTTTTTGAAGCTATGCCTACTGAATGGGTTGATGAATTGTACGCGGCGGCGGATGCGGTTGATAACGAGGAGATTTTTCGGCTGCTGTTGTTGATTCCTCCGATTAATGCTGATTTTAGCAGGGCGCTCGCGGATTTGGCGAATAACTTCCGCTGCGATCGGATTATCGATTTGATTGAGGAGTTTAGAAATTTTTGAAGGAAGTTCGGCAACGGATTGTATAACGGATTTAAGGGATGGATGTTGAGGCTCGAGGTGCGAGGGGCGGGTTCGGGATGATTGATGATTTAGGTCGATCGACTATTTGTAAACTCGCCCACGGGCGATCGGCCAATTTACCTGTAGCCAAGCTCCCAACCCTGGTAATCATCAGTCATTCCCACATCTAAAATCTAAAATCTAAACTCTGTACTTTTATAAGTTATGTAAATATAAAAGTAGTTGATTCACGAGGGAGTGCTATAATGACTATTTAACCAGTTTTCATAATTTCAACTCTTCTCAATTTAACAAAAAATAGCGCTCGATGACCACCAATAAAACAGAAGAGAATAAAGGCAACATATTAATTGTTGACGATACTCCAGAAAATTTGCAAGTTTTATCAGCAACGCTGTTGGATCGCGGCTACAAAGTTCGGGGCGTAATTAACGGCAAAATGGCAATCAGAGCGGCGCGAGCAGGTTCTCCCGAGCTGATTTTGCTCGACATCAAAATGCCGGAAATGGACGGCTACGAAGTCTGCATGGAGCTCAAGGCAGATCCGAAAACATCAGAAATTCCCGTTATTTTTATCAGCGCTTTAGATGAAGTATTGGACAAAGTAACCGCCTTTCAAGTTGGAGGTGTGGATTTTATCACAAAACCCTTCCATGTAGCAGAAGTATTAGCGAGAATGGAACACCAACTAACTATCCAAAGACTGAAAAAACAATTGCTCGATCGCAATACCGAACTCCAAAAAGAAATAATAGAACGCAAAAAAGCCGAAGAAGCCGCGGCTGCTGCATCACTCGCAAAAAGTCAATTCGTTGCCAACATGAGCCACGAATTGCGGACTCCCCTGAACGCTATCCTGGGTTTTACCGAAGTCATGAGCCGCGACTCTTCCCTGGGCGACGAAAATCTCGAAAATCTCCGAATTATTAACCGCAGCGGTCAACATTTGCTGGAACTAATTAACGATGTTTTAGACTTGTCGAAAATAGAAGCAGGGATAATTGCCTTAGATGAACGCAGCTTTGACCTTTATCAACTTCTTGACACTCTCGAAGAGATGTTTCAAATCAAAGCTGAAACTAAGAATTTGCAACTGAAATTTTTTGTGCAGGGGAATGTTCCGCAATATATAAAAACTGACGAAAAAAAGCTGCGCGTCTGCTTAATTAACCTGCTAGGAAATGCCATAAAATTTACTCTCGACGGCGGCTGTATTTGCCTGCGCGTGAGTCTGGAAAGCAAGCAGCCGCTCGCCGAGTCGGAAATTTATCCTAACTCTACCTCGGGCGAGCCATTTTTAATTGTGTTTGAAGTTGAAGATACGGGAGTTGGTATAGCAGCCGCCGAAATTGACACTTTATTTGATGCTTTTGTGCAAACTGAAGCAGGCAGAAATGCGGCTGACGGTACGGGATTGGGTTTGACAATTACTAAAAAATATGTGCAGATCATGGGCGGAGATATTGGGTTCAAAAGTGTTTTAGGTGAGGGAACGAGTTTTAAATTTAATATCCGAGTATTTCCCGCTACTTCGTCGGAAATAACAGTCCCGACATTGCAGCGGGTGATCGGATTAGAAGCAGATCAACCGATTTATCGGATCTTAGCAATTGACGACAATCAAGAAAATCGGCGCCTGCTGGTTAAAATGCTGCAACCAATTGGTTTTGAAGTCCGAGAAGCGGAAAACGGCCACCAAGGTGTTGAAATTTGGGAAAGTTGGCAGCCTCATTTAATTTGGCTGGATACACGAATGCCAGTAATGGACGGTTTTGAAGCTGTCATACAAATTAGAGCTAAAGAGAAACAAACTCAGTGGCGAACTGTAATTATTGCTCTGACTGCTAGCACTTTTGAGGAAAGAAAAGGCGAAATTATTGCCGCAGGTTGCGACGATTTTGTGCGAAAACCTTTTCAAGAACAAATCCTCTTTGATAAGATGGCTTGCTACTTGGGAGTGCGCTATATTTATCAAGAGTTGCCCCGGCTTCCAGTGGGGGGTTTAGGGCGTTATTTTGTGAGCGAAAAACCCGATTCATTTTTCGCAGGGCTGCTGGCCCAGATGCCTCAAAGTTGGGTGCAGGAACTTTACGAGGCAGCTAATGATGTTGATGAAGAGCTGGCGATTGAAATTGTCGATCGCATTTGGGAAAGTCATCCAACTTTAGCTCATGCTTTAAAAGATTTACTTACTGATTACCGACTCGACAAGATAATGGATTTAACTCAATCGAGTTTAAAATAAATGGATAATAGCCAAATTAAAGTATTGGTGGTTGATGACCAACCGAGCAATCTGCGGTTCTTATCCAAGCTGCTAACAGCCCAGGGTTATCAAGTTTACCGAGCTATTTGCGGTCAACTGGCGTTGAATGTGGCGATCGCCCATTGCCCGGATTTAATTTTGCTCGACATTAGAATGCCGGAAATGAACGGTTATGAAGTTTGTCGGAGACTGAAGGCGACAGCGGAAACCGAACAAATTCCGGTGATTTTTTTAAGCGTATTAGATGAAATGAACGATAAATTACAAGCTTTTAGAGTTGGGGGCGCCGACTATATTACTAAACCATTTCAAGTAGAAGAAGTTTTAGCGCGCATCGACAAGCAAGTTGGCTTGCAAAAACTGCAACAGCAATTAAAAGAGCAAAATTATCAACTGCAACAGTCGCAGTCGCTGCTTGCTAGCATATTAAATAGTTCCTTAGACGGTGTGGTGGCTTATTCTGCCGTCCGCAACAGTGAGGGAAATATTGTGGATTTCCAGTGGCTGTTGATCAACCCTGCTGCGGAAAAATTTTATGGTCTGCTATTAAATGATATAGTTGGCAAAAATTTGTTGGAAGAACTTTCCCAACTTCGCAATAATGGGTTATTTGATTTGTATGTTTCTGTAGTAGAAACAGGAGAAACTGTAGACAGAGAATTTTCTTACGAACATGAGGGAGATACAATTGTTTGGCTGCACATTGTTGCAGTCAAGTTAAACGATGGCCTGGCAGTAACATTTCGCAACATAACCGATCGCAAACGAGCAGAAATTGCCCTACGAGACAGCGAAGAACGCTTTCGCGCCATATTCGAGCAAGCTGCGGTCGGCATAGCTAAAACTGCCCTTTGCGGTCAATTTATGCGGGTAAATCCCGGCTTTTGCCAAATTGTCCGCTATGCAGAATCGGAATTGTTGCAGAAAGATTGGCAGGCAATTACTCATCCAGATGACATCGAAGTTGACAGAGAATACGTGCGCTCGCTGTTATCCGGGAACATTCAAACTTTTTCTCTGGAAAAGCGTTTGGTCTGCAAAGATCAGGCAGTGCGCTGGGCGAATGTTACTGTTTCGGCAATGCGCGATGCCAATGGGACGCCGCAGTATTTGATTTGTGCTATCGAGGATATTTCCCAGCGCAAGCTGGTACAAGAACTGCTGCAAGCGAGTTTAGACACTCAAACCCGCTACGCTCAAGAATTAACTCGTTCTAATGCCGAACTCGAACAGTTTTCCTACGTGGCTTCTCACGATTTACAAGCGCCTTTGAGTACGATTGCGGGCTACGCTCAACTATTAGAAAAGCGCTGTCACAACCAACTTGATGCCCAAGGAAATAAATTTATCCGCAATATTGTTAACTCTTGCGGGCGGATGCAGGCACTGATTGATGATTTGCTGGAATATTCGCGGGTAGGTCGCAGTGAGAAACCTTTTGATGTGATAGATTGCAATCTGGTTTTTGAGGATGCTTGCGCTAATTTGCAGTTGGCCATCCGCCAAGATCAAGCTTCTGTTACTAGGGGCGATTTGCCAAGGGTAAAAGGTGACAGTTTTCAACTGCTGCAACTGTTTCAAAATTTAATTGGCAACGCCATTAAGTACCGCAGCAGCGAGGCGCCGATGGTGCGCGTCAGCGCTTCGCGTCAGGGGGATAGCTGGGTGTTTTCAGTGCAGGACAACGGTATTGGGATTGCCGAACAGTACCATCCGCGAATTTTTCAGCTTTTTCAGCGCTTGCACAGCCAAAAACAGTATTCTGGAACTGGTATCGGTTTAGCGATTTGTCAAAGAATTGTCGATCGGCATGGCGGCCGCCTTTGGGTAGAATCAGAACCCAATCGAGGCTCGACTTTTTATTTTTCAATTCCTATACCAAAGTGAAGTCAGCACTCCGCCTGTACCAGTCACCCGTCCTTTACTTAAGCTTTAAATATCTTTATCTTTTCTTTACAAAAATGCTCATAAAGTGTAGCATATTCACTGATGACATCGAGCTAAAAATCTATCAGGATAAATGTATTAGCTCGATCCTTATACAATTTATAAATCAGCGGTGCGCGTAAGACTTGTCAGTTTTTTTCAACTGTATCCAGAGCATCTTGCTTTGGGATGCAGTAGTTTCCCTAGTAGTTCGCGGACAAGGATTTGTGATGTCTTTGCAGTTTGTCGGTTCTCGGACAGACTGCCAAGTAAAACAAGCATAATTCGCAAACCTTTGCAAATCCACGAAAACCGTAAATTGCTGCAACACAAATTCAGTATTCTCAGCCCGATTTGCCGGATGATGGCAACAGATGCTTTGCAGGCGCTCAGACACGGATCAAAGTCCCGCCACCTCCCAAAAGTCGTTCTTAGTGAGGCAAAGGCGTGAATTATAAAAAGAAAAAATTTACTCTTTTAATAGCAAACGATGACGAGGACACGCGCTTTTTGGTGGAGGAAGCACTGCGAGAAGTTCGATTAGGAATTAGGAGCAAATTTGTGGAAAATGGAGAACAAGTGCTAGAGTATTTGTACCGTCGCGGTCAATATGTTGGTAGCAGCAATTGGCACCAGCCAGACCTGATACTTTTGGATCTGAATATGCCGAGGCTTGACGGGCGAGAAACACTAACTTCGATCAGATCTGACCCTCATTTGCAACAAATTCCGATTGTAATCCTCACAACTTCGCACTGCAGCGGTGATATCTTGCTTTGCTACCGCTTGGGTGCCAATTCTTTCATATCCAAACCAGTCACTTTTGAAGGATTGCTTGAAGTAATGAAGACTTTATGTGAGTATTGGTTTGAAATCGTTTCACTCCCGCCGGGTATGTAAGCTTTAATTGAGGGCTAAATCGATAGTTTGAGTGTAGAGTGAATTTGATAAACCGACAGATTAGCCCGATCGCAAGTATCGGTATCAAAACTAACAAGTTTCCTTCGACCCGCTCCGAACGCTATAGTTGTGTTAATACGTAACCAATGTCTGAAAATTTTGTTGGTTGAGAATGACCTCGCAGCTCCGACAATGATCGAAGACCTTTTAGGGTCATTGAGCGAGTCTCTATTTCTTCTCCAAACTGTTAAGTCTCTGGAGATAGGAGTCGCGTGTCTGGAAGTAGAAAAGTTTGACGCCGTACTATTAGATTTGTCAGTGTCAGACTGTTTGGGGGGAAGCGAGGATCTCGCAGTTTTGAAAGCGCGATGGCCCACTGTGCCAATTGTGGTGCTTAGAGATATCAACGATGAAAATACGGCGCTGTCGGTATTGGGCTGGGGGGCTCAAGATTGTTTGGTAAAGGGAAGATTTCACAGAGAAATGCTGGTGCGGGCAATCCATTACGCGATCGAACGCCAGCAAATCGAAGAACAATTGCGGCAGCAAGCCCTCCGAGAACGGCTGTTGGGCAAAATGATCGAACATATTCGATCGTCAATAGACGCGGCAAGCATTCTCCAAAGTACCGTCGCAGAAGTGCGCCAATTTCTCAAAACAGACCGCGTTTTAATTTATCGCTGTCAGGATTGGGCGTCTCAACTCCACGGGGAAGAGCAAAAAGGTGCGATCGTCGCAGGTGACGGTTTGCCATTGGGTTATATTGAAAACCAAAATATTAGTGCTGATGGAGGCGGTGTCATGCTTTGTTTTGGTCGAATCCCAGTCGGTACAAGCAATAGCAGATGTCAGCGCTGCCGACTTGACTGGCAGTTGCAAAGAATTGCTGGCAGATTGTGAAATGACAGCAGTTGTAAGCGTGCCAATTTGGCAATCTGGCGACTGGGAAACGGTAAAACAAAGACTAGGAAGCACTGTTTGGGAAATAGAAAAAACAGAAGATGCAGCCGAAAATTATATGGGGCTGTCGGCGAGCGGCAAACCGCAGGCCCAGGGCTCAAGTGCGCCGGATTCGATCGCATCCAAGGGCAATAGTTTGTGGGGAATGCTGACAGCATACAATTGCAGCGGTGTCAGGGAATGGCAGCAGTGGGAAATAGATTTTTTACAGCACTTAGCAAATCAAATGGATCTCGCGATCGAACAATCTCAACTTTACCGCCAGCTAGCAATAGCCAATCAAAAATTGCACCAACTGGCAACTACTGACGGACTGACTGGCATTGCCAATCGTCGCCAGTTCGATCGCGTTTTCAGATTAGAGTGGCGCAGATTGGCAAGAGAGCAACTGCCGCTGTCTTTAATTATGTTTGACATCGACTTTTTTAAACTTTACAACGAGTTTTATGGGCACGTCGGCGGGGACGATTGTTTGCGCCAAATTGCCGGGGCGATCGCCAAAGCTGCCAAGCGGGCTGGGGATTTGACCGCCCGCTACGGCGGCGAAGAATTTGCCGTAGTGCTGCCCAACACTAGCGCCGAAGGGGCAAACGTTGTCGCCCGGGAAATTTGTGACGGCATCGCCAGCTTGAAACTGCCCCACGCGCGATCGTCGATCGGCCCCTACATTACCCTCAGTTGTGGCAGTGCTACGGCGATTCCTTCTGCCCAGGAATCTCCCGACACCCTAATTCGCAGTGCTGACAGCGCCCTTTATCAAGCCACAACCGAAGGCAAAAATCGCATTTGTCACGCCAGCAGTCACTAGGAATCTTCCACGATTTTTATGTAAAAGTTTAAGGTAATTGGTAATTGGTAATATCGTGTTTAATTTTTCACTCACAACTCACAACTCATAACTCATATCGTTAACTTTGCATCGGAATAATAATTTTCGGAGTGCAGCGTGAGGGGGACGCGAGCGAGTGACCCGGAGCGAGCGGAATGCACAGCTAAGCAGGGTATAATTCCGATGTTACCGTATTTGATATTACCCATTACCGCTCCCCAATTTTCAATTACCAATTCCTAATTTATTCCCCCTTTCTTTGAGGTCGTACCCGTTAAATTCGGCCGCACTGGAATTTCAATCACAAACTCCGCTCCTTCTCCTGGTGTCGAAATACAGCTCAATCGGCCACCGTGCCGATCGACAATAATCGAGTGAGAAATCGACAGTCCCAAACCCGTACCCTTGCCCACAGGTTTAGTCGTGAAAAACGGGTCAAACAGCCTCGCTCGCACCTGCTCCGGTATTCCCCGCCCGTTGTCCGCAATAGATACCGCTACGAAGCCTGCAGCAGCCTGATAACTGCGAATAGTGATCGTGCTGGGATGTCGATCGCACTCCTCGATCGGACGCTGCTTGTCCCGTTCTTCCAAAACATCGATCGCATTAATCAAAATATTCATAAATACCTGATTCAACTCGCCCGGAAAACATTCAATTTGCGGCAATTGTTGGTAATCTTTAACTATCTGAATCCCCGGACGGCTGCTGTGAGATTTTAACCGATTTTGCAAAATCATCAAAGTGCTATCAATTCCCTCGTGAATGTTGGCCGACTTCCCAGCGGCCTCGTCCAAGCGGGAAAAGTTGCGCAAGGATTTCACGATCTCGACAATTCGCTCGGTTCCTACTTGCATCGAATTAAATAATTTCGGGAAATCCTCAGCAATATAATCCAAGTCTATTGCATCAATTTTATCCAAGACTTGGACCGGAGGATTAGGACAGTAATGCTGGTAAACTTTAATCAATTCCAGCAAATCTAAAGTGTAATTACGAGCCGGACTGAGATTGCCGTGAATAAAGCTAACGGGGTTATTAATTTCGTGAGCAACACCAGCAACTAACTGACCCAAACTCACCATTTTTTCATTTTGAACGAGCTGAGCTTGAGTGGTTCTGAGTTTGTTAATAGCTGCTTCTAACTCTAGCGCTTTTGAACGTTCTCGCGCTTCCGATTCCTGCAAAGCTGACTCGGCTTGTTTGCGATCGGCAATTTCCGTTTGTGCTTGCTCAAACAGCGTCGATTGCTGGATCGCGATCGCCAACTGCACGCTAATTTGTTGCAGACACTCAACCTCAATCTCCAGCCAGCGGCGGCGGCCCGCGCACTCGTGGGCAATCAATAGCCCCCACAACTTCTCACCTTGCAAAATCGGCACTACCAAATTAGCTCGCACCTGAAATTGACTTAATAAATTAATGTAGCACTCGGAAATACCAGCTTTGTAAATATCATCCACAGCTATAGCGCGACCGTGTTCGTAAGCAGAGGCGTAGCTGTATTCAAAGCAGGAATCGTTAATAGTTAGTCCCTGAATCGACTGCCAATTTTGACCGACAGACTCGACAGTTACAAAACCGCTCCTATCGGGATTAAAGCGATAAATAACTGTCCGGTCTGTTTGCAAAAATTGCCGTACTTCAGCAACAGCTTTTGTCAAAATCTCTTCTAAATTTAGAGAAGAGCGAATGCGTTCCAGCATCCCTACCACCAAGCGTTCTCGCTTTA
>NZ_JANMZH010000877.1:0-13902 GCF_031383065.1 Microcoleus sp. OTE_8_concoct_300
TGCGGTCAACTCTTGGATCTGGTAGATCATCAAAATAATTCAACAAACCCCCTTCTAGTTCTTGCATAGAAATAGGTTGATGCTGGGTTTTTATGTTTTTTAATTTAGCGCTCGCGACAACGGGTGCAAATCCTTTAGTCAGAGAGTATTCATTCCTATTTTCTACTGAGAAAAGAGAGTCATTATAGAATCTCTCGGACAAACCGGTCAGCTATAATACTGCACCCTCTTTTTAGTGTCTGTTACATTTGATACCAAATTAGATGCGCTTACCCTGTATGCGTTGCCTCCGGTGGACGAAATTTTGGGAATGCTGGTTTGGATGGTACGAGATGGCTGATTAAAACCTCTCAGTTGGTAAAAGACCTCTTGCAAAAATAAATCGGACGGCCAAGATGCCCATCCCCCAAGAAAAAATAACTCTTGTGGGATGGGAATCTTGCCCGTCCCATCAATTGATGAAAAGGATTTTTGCAAGAGGTCTAAAGCTTGTCAGATGCGAAGCGCGTAACGCATCCTAGGAGTTTAGCCGATCGCACTTTCAAATTCTTCTAGCGCTTGATAACTTCCCACCTGTAAAGCACGTTCTACCGCAGTGGGGATAAGTTGGGCGATCGCGATTTCTGGAAAATTCGGACTCATATCGAATTCTACATACTCTCCATCTTGCAGCAAATAGATGCGAAGTCTGCCGCTGTCATAAACCCATACTTCTGGAACTCCAATAATTTTATAGGCATCGATCTGAGTTTTAGAAGTAACATCCGTCTCAATTGCCAAATCGGGCGGCGGATCGTCCGGTAAAAGTCGCCGGCGATTAATCATCCGCTGATAATTTAGAATATAAAAGCAAGCATCAGGTTCAACTCCTGCTGCACCTTCCCGTTTGAAAGTAGTAGAACCAAAGGGTTCATATCTTCTACCCGCAGACTTGAGTAAATTTTTTACCATATCGGAAATTAAATCTTTCGGAATTTCCCGATCTAGTAAGGGAACCATAATTTCTAAGGTACTGTTGCTGTAGGCAATTCGGGTTCTTCGTTTTTCCCCTAATTCTTGCAAAATCGACTCAAATTCCCACCAAGTTATATTGGGAATAGTTACGACACTACCGGGAGTAAGCTCGATCTGGCTAACAGGTTTGAGGACGGGGGTGATAACCATCATAAGCTGAATTGCGAGCTAGTTGTTAAGTTTGTGCCCAGGGCAGGCAGGATGCCTACCCCACAATAAAACTCATTCTTTGTGAAACAGGCATCTTGCCTGTTCTTGATAAGAATACAAGATATCTATTGAGTTTAGCACGGGCAACGAGAAGAGATTCGCGATCGCACTTTTGACTCAATTCTAGAAAGATCGATCGCACATTTATGACTTCATTGCAGCCGGATTAATTTGACTAAAAGACTCATGATTTCTCCCCGATCGGGTGTAATAATGATGCGATTGTCGGGAATCGCGATCGGATGAGTCCAACGAACAGCTTCTTCGTAGCGCAATGCGTGCAGTTGGTGGATAGTTCGCCGTACCCCCAGAGGCGAACCGATGATGACGTGACGGACTGCTTCGCGATCGCCCTCAAAGGTTTGGTTGGTTAAAACATTCGGCGATGTTTGGTTCGATGATGAATCTTGCAACATAGCTTTGACCAATAATTTTGGATAGGTTTGATGCTTTGTAACGGTAAAACCGCGTACAATAACAAGTTGAAAAAAAGACAGCAATTCCCCTACAGCACAAGTGGCTTAGCTGGTGCTGTCTAATCTCTATTAGATTAAATCTAAATTAATTTAGGGTAGATGTCAATCATTTTAGATAAAACCCAAATAAATTAATATAACTTAACAAATAGCCTATGGAAACCTCAGAAAGAGCCGATAGATCGCCCCTAATGCGACTGAGAGTTCAGCGGTTTATGACTCAAAAGCAGCTAGGTGAAGCACTTGGCGTTACGGAAGCGACGGTAAGCAACTGGGAAGCTGGGCGATCTGTACCGAAGCTAACGCCTGTTCAATACAAGAAGTTGCTAGAGATTCTACAAATTACCTCTGCTGAATTACCAGACCAATTTGGTTTTCCTAGCGATGCTGATGGATAGAAAATGGAATATTATAATTGAGGCGTTTTATTTAAACGAACTCATACAATGTTTTGAAAAAAAAAGGAATATGAGACTTAACATCGCTACTTTGCCGTGAATAAAATCTCCCAATTTCTAACGAGAGTTGTTCTCTAAAATTTTTCTCATTTCCACTCCAGTCAGCGGGTGGCTTAATTTTTTCCCAATAATCATGCTCAGGTTGTTTCTCATTCTTAACTTTTTTAATTGTGAGCAAAGCCCTAATTAACTGATGCTTCCGTGTTTCATCAGACGTATTTTTAAACTCAGTTTTCCATGAATCTTGTAATTTATCTAAATCTGTACAATTTAAACAATGATTTATGCGATCGAGCGCTCTCTGTATGTTAAGGTTATTCTTCAAGTCTGGATCGCTACTAATTTTATCAGCCATATCCATATAAATACTATTCAGTTGAAGAGGATTATTCTGATACATGGGATAATTAGGATAATCATCAAATATTGATTGAAGCTCAGGTGTGATAAAATATGCTTCTTTATGAATCAAACCTGTAATCCATATCCGGTGTAGTGCTGCATTTTGCGATCGCACCTCCGATTTTTCGTAAAGATCGCAAAAAATTGCTTCTGTATCGGGAAAAGGGTAATCATCAATCTTTTGCAGGTGCAAGTCCAAATCTATCATTGCAAAAAGTCGATCGGGCTCTAAATACGAGTTAGTGGTATCCTGTTCGTGTAATGTTAAAAGCTTGAAATAAGTATTTATTACACTTGCGCGATCGCCACAGTTGAAAAATTGTGGCAGCTTTTCTCTCCACCATCTCGGAACGCAAGCCTTATAAAAGTTGGCATCCGGCATTTCCTCCATTTTTTTATAAGCTTGAGGCGATCGCCTACCCTCGATATCGGGAATAGCGCCTTCGCATAGCACCACAATTTTGTTCTTAATTCTGGGAGATTGAAGAATTATCTCGCAGTGTTCTTTTAGCTGTTCTGGATTAAGACTCATTTGTAATATTAGATTCTTGTTTGATCAGTTTTGGCTCAATTTCTTTAACGTGAGCAGGTGTCAGAGCTTCACACAATGCGTAGGAGTGAGTTGCGAGAATATATTGATTGCTGGGAGCCCACTCTTTGAGGTCTGAGATAATTTGATATTGCCAATCTGGATGAAAAGCAATTTCAACTTCATCCATCAAAACAATTGCATCTTCTATGTTCCGGGACTTGAGCCATATATAAATGCTAAGTCTTTTGAGTTCGCCGTGACTTAAATCTTCGGGATATAGTTCTATAGTTTCACCATTATTATCCAATTTAAAATTGACACCAGAGAAATCTTCATTTAAATTTATCCTTTTATTTCCCAACAGCAGATTTAGTTCCTTAATTAGAGTTTGATAACTATTGCCGTAGCTACCAGTTTTAATCGCTTCTTTGAAATCGCGATCGCGAGCAGCTTTAAATGATTCAATCAGTAGCTCTACAGCAAGAAAGTCATAGGTAAACAAGCCTTGTAATTTGGATCGGGCAGATTCGAGTATCCCGTAATAATTATCTCCGTTACGTGAGTTGCTAAATAATAGTTTTCTAGAATCCGGCGGAAGAAATAGAAAAACTTGTGTGGACGGAGCTGCTAGAAAGATTTTACGGGATACCTTATCTAAAAATAATTCTGCTTGCTCCTTGTTGGGATTATTAAAACGACATTTTAACTTTGTAATTGTTAGGATTTGATGGTGGTGGTCGTACTCAAAAAATGTATCTGTAACTTTTGAAAAAGAACAGACATCTATGATCTCTTTGGAGATCCCTATGTGATTCATCTCTTCATCAGAAAGTTCTGTCCCAGCTTCAATAGAATACTTGTTACAATAAAATTTAAGATTGACGATGTTTTCTCCATCCCAAATGTCAATGATTGCTAAGATTTTTTCGTCCTCATCAGAAATTTTAAATCCCTCAAGCAGATTTTGTAAAAATGGTTTTTTATCCTCATCAACAGAACAGTGCAGTAACACAAAAATCAACTGCAACAGCGTACTTTTCCCGCCGCCATTTTGACTACCCAGCGGAAAAATATTAGGAACAAAATCCTTTTCAAAAGTTATGTCAATGTCCTTTAAACCGCGAAAATCAGGAACTTGAACTCGTAGCAAGTGCATAAAAACTCCTGTGTTGGCTTATATTCAGTGTGGTTAATTTTATCTTGGCAATTATACCACAAATCGTAAAATTTAATTCACTCACACTTAGTAACTAATAAAGCTAACTAAAATTCCCAAAATTTGCTCAATCGGCATTAAAGAATATTCCCTCAAACCGATCGTAACAGTTTGCCCTTCCAACTTCAAAAAACGCCAGATACTCCCTGTTGTAATAGATCCATAAATTATCGGAATAGAAATTTGCTTAGCCGCGTTGAACTTTTGTGCAGCCAGCATTTCTGCCACACATTGACCCAATCCTCCTTTCAAATCTTCTTTCTTAGCTTCCACTATTATAGCCACCGGGGCTGTGACAAATAATTGTTCGGAAGAAAGGCTGAGAATGTAATCGCAGATGCCGTTAAGTCCTGTTTCCGGTTCAACCGTGAAGTCTTCCCCAGAAAACAAGCTAATCTTTCCCCCTAAAGCCTCTTTTGCAGCCAACAAAATTGGGCAAATCAGCATTTCAGAGCGAGCTTTTTCCGTGTTGAGTGCCAGTGCTAAATCGAAATTTTTTTCGAGAAACTCTGTTAAATAAGGACTGGGAGATACAGGATTAGTAACTGGCAAAAATGTGCTGACTTCAACGATTTTTAGCTTAAATTGTTGCGTAACTTGCTGGAGAGTGAATTGACTGTAAGGCATAAGGTTATTTTTGGATAATTGTAGTTCTTTACTGAAGAACAGGCTTTTCGGCCTGTTCCACAAAGAATTAATTTTCTTGTGGGGTGGGCAGGAAAGCCCGCCCATGAAAGACTTATTGAGAATGATGCAATATCTCAGTTATAACTCACATCTTCCACCATCCTCAATAACAAAATACCCAGAGCATTTTACACCGAGTAAAAACCCGGTTTCTTTGGTTGTGATGCGTAAGTCCCGACTAAGTAATAAAGCTAACTAAAATCCCCAAAATTTCCTCAACTGGCGGCAATGAGTATTCTCTCAAACCAATGGTAACTGTTTGCTCTTCTAATTTGATAAATTTCCACAAGTTCCCGGTCGTAACGCAACCATAGAGATTGTTTACAAAGTAGCCGTTTTTTTCATTGAAACGCTGAGCCGCAATCATTTCAGCAACACATTGTCCAAGTCCGCCGTTAATGTCTTCTTTTTTAGCTTCCACCACAATCATAGCAGGAGCTTCGATAAAAAGTTGTTCAGGCGATTTGCCGATCAGAAAGTCGCAGACACCGTTAAGCCCCACAGATTGATCTACCGTAAATTCATTACCAGAAAACAGACTGATTTGCTGTTGGAAAATATCTTTTAATTCTAGAAGAATTGGACAGATAATCATTTCTGAACGAGCTTTTTCTGTATTCAGTGCTAGGGCTAGAGGTAAGCGTTTTTCGATGAACTCAGCTAGCGCGGGACTCGGCTGAATCGGGGGCGCAGAAACAATAAAAGTAGGTACTTCTATTAGGGTGAGCTGAAAGTCTTGTTTGACTCTTTTGAGGGTGAATTCGCTATAGGGCATTGCTTTTTCACGCTCTGAATAAAGTTGTCTGGCTTAGATTATAACTCACATATTTTACTATTTTCATGAACAGGCTTTCCCGTCTGTTCCACAACATATTAAATTAATGCTTTTTCGCTGAATCCGGCAGTCCGCCAGCAGTCCGCCAGGCAGTCCGCCAGCAGTCCGCCAGGGGTTTCAACCCCTGTCTCAAAGCTAAAGTCCTCTGAAGAGGACTAATGAGTTTTTCAGTCCTCTTCAGAGGACTTTAGCTATTAGCCAGGGAATTCATTCCCTGGCGGGCTGGAGGCCTTTCGGTTTAAGCGGGAAAGGAGATTAAACCTTAAACTTCTCCACAATCCGTCTCATCGCCTCCTCCACATTCTCCCGACTATTAAACGCCGAAATGCGGAAATAACCCTCACCCGCCGCACCAAAACCAGAACCCGGAGTTCCCACCACATTGCAAGTTTCCAGCAACTTCTGAAAGAAATCCCAACTCGACAAACCGTGAGGCGTTTTCACCCACACATAAGGTGCATTTTCGCCACCAAAAACCTCGATTCCCGCCGCTGTCAATTTCTCGCGAATAATCGCAGCATTTTCCATGTAAAAATTGACTAAAGCCTGAATCTGTGCCTTGCCAGCCTCTGAATAAACCGCCTCGGCACCGCGCTGCACGATGTAAGAAACTCCGTTAAATTTAGTAGATTGGCGGCGGTTCCACAGCTTCCAAATTTCGACATCTGAACCATCTGCTGCTTTTCCAGTCAAAGTCTTCGGTACAACTGTTAGCGCACAGCGAGTACCCGTAAAACCAGCATTCTTTGAAAAAGAACGAAATTCGATCGCACAATCCCGCGCCCCTTCAATTTCGTAGATAGAATGCGGTAAACTCGGATCGGTAATATACGCTTCGTAAGCCGCATCGAAGAAAATAATCGAACCGTTAGCTTTAGCATAATTTACCCAAGCTTGCAAGTGTTCCTTAGTTGCAGTTGCCCCGGTCGGGTTATTCGGGAAACACAAGTAAATTAAATCGACTTTTTTGTCGGTGGGAATTTCCGCAGTAAAATTGTTTTCCGCTGTAATTGGCAGGTAAACTAAGCCGCCGTATTCGCCATTTTCGTTCGCATCTCCCGTGTGCCCCGCCATCACGTTAGTGTCTACATACACCGGATAAACTGGATCGGTAACTGCGATCGTGTTATTGTTGCCAAAGATATCGAGAATATTGCCACAATCGCACTTAGAACCATCAGAAATAAAGATTTCCGAAGCATCAACATCGCATCCCCGCGACTTGAAATCGTGCTCGGCAATTTTCTCCCGCAGCCACTCATAACCTTGTTCCGGGCCGTATCCTTTAAAGGTATCCCGCGAACCCATTTCTTCCACCGCCGCCACCATCGCTTGGCGACAAGCTTCCGGTAGTGGTTCCGTTACGTCGCCAATCCCCAGCCGGATGATGGGCGCTTCGGGATTCGCCTCTGCAAAGGCTTTCACCCTGCGCCCAATTTCGGGAAACAGGTAGCCAGCTTTGAGTTTAAGGTAGTTGTCGTTGATAGTTGCCATAGTTCGATCGCTACAAATGTCGTAGAATAGCTTACTGCCAATTGTCTCTCTCAGGCAGCAGCAAGTTCGGCAACCAGCAGTGTACGGGATTTAACGGATATAACTGATGGATGTTGGGCCAAGACAAAGATTTTCCCCACTCGGACACTCAAACACTTCGCCAATCCGCCATTACAGGCAATCTGCGCACTTGCTCACCAGCCATTGACAAAAAAATCAAATCTGCTTGTATAATCAGAATAGTAGGCAGCGCAGAAACAATTATGGACGAGATCGAGTACGCCAAACTTTATCAAGAACTGGCGGCAAATCTGAATGAGTTTAATTTGGGTTGGGTAGTTCAACAAGTAGCGGATACTGTAGAGATAGGCAAAGTAATAGAAGAGCGATCGCTCAAAAGAAAAACACCCCTGCTCAAGATAGAAGATTATACCGCAAAAGAACAACTTTTGCTGTTAATTGATGCTATCGAGCAAGCGACTGTGAACACTTCCGAAATGGAAGACGAAATTGCTTATTTCTTAAAAGTAGAATCTGAAACATCTCCCCTCGGCACAAAAATTACCTTTGCGAATTCAGGTGCAGAATCAGCCCAAACAATCGAGTTTACTTCCAACGTCACCGCCCCCCGTCACAAACAGGCGATCGCCCTCAAGCAATTGCTGGAAAAACTGCCTTCAGGGCCGAGCAACTACGCCACAAATTCCGCAATTAAAAGCAAATTAAAAAGCTCGATAGATCCCGACTTCAACGGCGTCGCAGAACAATCAAGCATTTTTGACGCTTACCTATTCACCATCCTGCTAAAAGCAGTTGCTAATGAAGGGGGTAATATTTATTATAACAATGTTTTAGACGACGAAACACCGAAATATTTAACATTTAGAAAAACAGCAGGAAAACTCCACGGAACTGCACATCCATACACTCATGCTGTTGTGGAATTTCCCGACAAACCAGCCCTGGAAGTTCACCTAGGAGTAAAAGTCCAAGGTAGAGCCGGAGTTCTGCACAACTGTAACGTTTTAATTTTGTACCAAAAAGAAGCGAATATCTGCCGCTTGCTCAACCGCGAACCCCGGCACTCGCAAGTAATTTTAGCAGTAAAATCTCAGCACTGCACCTCAGAACTTAAACTAGAAATGGCTGGTGCTTTTATCGGCTTAGCCTCAGACATTCGCTACGAAGGCGGCAGCTATTTCATTTCTAACAGTTACTCCCAACCCGTAGCAAAACTGCTAACTACCGCGCGCAAAAAATGGGAACTCAACATCTTTCCGAGAGCGACAAACGATGTGCACCGGCTGATGTACTCGTTTCAAACTATCTTTAAAGACTTTAAGGCCAGAAACTAACATCAGGGAATTGGGAATTGGGCATCGGGCATCGGGAATTGGGGCTCGGGAGTAGTTAGTGTAGGACTTATGCGTAAATACCAGGGAATTGGGAATTGGGCATCGGGCATCGGGGATGGGGCATCGGAAGTAGTTAGTGTAGGACTTATGCGTAAATACCAAAGAAACTAGGTTTTTTACCAGTATTAAAGGCTCAAATCCAGTATTTAGTAAAAAACAAACGGTTTCTGCGTCTAGGACTATAGTGGTTAGTGGTTACTGGTTAAGCTGCTACGCATCTAAATTGAACACAGAAACGGGCAGGATGCCCGTCCCACAATAATTATAGAAAAATTGACTGTCGAATTAGATGCACAGCAGCTTAGTAGTTTTTCTAATAACAAATAAAAAACAACAGATTACCAATGCCCGATGCCCAATGCCCAATGCCCAATGCCCAATGCCCAATGCCCCAGGCCCCATGCCCCAGGCCCCATGCCCCATGCCCCATCCCCAATATAATTTATGATGTTGCGAGCACCCGAACCTTACGAATAATGTTTAAGAAAGATAAATCTTCCCTGCTGTTTACGATCGGAGCCGCCACACTTCTGATCGGCTTAGGCTTTGTCACCTACTACCTCGTCATTTCCCGTGGCCCCGCCAAAGATTTGCCGGCGGGGGCAACAGTTGTCCCGCAAGATACGATGATGGCCCTATCCATCACCACCGATGAATCGCAGTGGAATAGACTGCGAGAGTTTGGCACGCCGGAGTCAAAAGCTTCCTTTGAGAGGTTTTTAAGCCAAATGCGCGATCGCCTCCTCACAAGCAATGGCTACGCCTACCAGCAAGACATTCAACCCTGGGTAGGTAACACAGCAATGGTAGCCTTTCTCCGCAACAAAATAGCTATACCAGTCCCCCCGCCCGCACCCAATGTGCCCCCGCCTCCGCCAATTCAACAGTCAGTGGCAATTATCCTGCCAATTGCCAACCCGATCAAAGCCAAAGAATTATTAGCAAAACCCAGACCCCTGAGCCAAGGAAAAATAGTTGAGCGTAATTATAAAGGCGTGCAAGTCACAGAAACTAAAGGCGTACCCGATCGCAATTTCTCAGTCGCGGTACTCGGCACAAACTATCTAGCAGTCACCACAGATCCTAGCGCTACAGACAGAATAATCGACACCTACAAAGGCGAACCTTCCCTAGCAAAAACCCCTGGCTATGCAGACGCCATAGATAAAATAAAAAGTCCGGGCGCCTTCGGTCAAATCTACGTCAATATGCCCGTTGCCGCCGCCTATGCCGCCGCCAACTCAGCCCGGGAAATTTCGGCCCAAAACCTCGAACAACTGCAACAAAATCAGGGATTTGCCACCACAGCGACGCTGGAAGCAGAAGGAGTTGGATTCAAATCAATCTCTTGGCTAAAACCAGATTCTACCAGAAGGATAGCAGTAGAAAACAATGCTCTAAAAATGGCTAACCGCCTGCCAAACAATACAATAATGATGGTATCCGGCGGCAACTTGCAGCGTTTGTGGCAAGACTACATATTGGGAGCTGAGGCGAACCCGATTTCCCCGATTAATCCCCAAGTTTTGCGTACAGGTTTAAAATCCATTACGGGCATGGATTTAGATAAAGACTTGATCAACTGGATGGGGGGAGAATTTTCTCTATCATTAATACCAGCCCCGGCGCAGAATCCCAAAGACAAATTTGCTGCCGGATTTGTATTTATGGTGGAAACAAACAACCGCGGCGCTGCCGACAAATCCCTCAAACAGCTTGATGAAACGATGAAAACGAAAGGGTTTAGAGTTGAGGAAATTCAAGTCGGCGGCAAACCTGCGACAAAATGGACATCGCCGTTTGGAGGGATTACGGTAACTCGCGGCTGGATGAAGGATGTAGCGTTTATCACAGTAGGAGCTCCAGTGGTTGATGCGATCGTTCCGGCACCGAAAAGTCCGCTTTTAAGCAGCGAACTGTTTCAGAAAACTGTACGATCGCAACTTAACCCCCACAACGGCAATTTCTTCATCGACACCGAGAGTGCGTTTAACCCGAAAAACCTAGCTTTGCCGGAGTTTCCTCCCAACCAAAAAATGTGGATAGACGCCACTCGGTCGATCGGGGTTACAGCCGCCGTCATTGGCGATCGTACCACCCGTTACGACGCTTTTGTGGGTCTCAAAAAATCCAACCAATCCACTCCTTCACCAAATCCCTCACCGCGCCCTGCTTCACCGCGCCCTGCTTCACCCAGTCCCTCGCCCACCGTCCAAACTTCTCCCAACTAACTCTTAAATCATTCCACAAATCCGCTAGGACAGCCCATTCAACAGCAACGGTGCGACAGTTTAAAACCCAAAGACAGCAGCCATCCGCCATCCGCAAGAAGCAAGAACAAGACTTGCGCATAGGGACTAAAGAAACCGGGTTTTTTTATCGTTTCTGCGGGCTGCAAGGAATTATTTTCGTTAACAAACCCGGTTTCTATGCACCCCTGCGTCTAGGGCTATCAAAGAAACGCAGTTTTTTAAGCCTGGGACTGCAACTAAGTATTTTCACGTAAAAAAAACTCGGTTTCTGCGTCCTGGGATGAAGAAGCAATCGACCGTTTCTGACGCGCCCTACTCTCTGTGCCCCTTGCGTCCAGGACTGCTTATTTGTGTCATAATTTTAATGGTCGGCAATTGTAGATGCGTTTTTTTTTATAAAAATTTTTTTACCTGGATTTTTCAAGCGTCAGTTTTGGGCGCAGAAACCGGTTTTTTAAACCGCCATACTTCGTTCAAACTCTCACTCATATAAAAAACAACAGGTTTCTAGCCGTCGGAGTGCGTCTAGGAAAGCCGCTTTTTTTAGGTCATGCCGAAGATACAGCTTCTACCCATTGCGAGTTATACTTAGATGGTGGAGAAGATACGCTCGGGGAATTGCAAATGCAGAGGCAAATTTTATAAGGAAATTTTCCTCATTGACTCTCGATCGCACTTGCAGTCCGAAACCCGGTAGCTTCATAAATATAGACTTTAACCCCCATTTTTCTGAAAAACCGGGTTTCTTTACCTAATCTCTGTTAATTATGTATCAATAGTCCGGACTGTTTTTAGTTCGTAGTCTGAAACCCTTGATTTTCCGTTGGTAGCGAACTTGCCTTGGAGCCTTGAAACCCTTATTCTAAGGTTAAGAATCAAAAACAGTCCAAAGTATTGATATATTTTACCCATTAAAAACCTATGAAAACCCCAAAAAATATTCAAATACAGGCAAGATTTATCTCTAAAGGAGTAATAAGAACCCTGGCACTTTCTCTGCCAATGATCTTAATAAATCTTTACTTGTTGCAAGCAAAAGCCGAAGCTCAAAGCATTGTTCCAGAGCCGAACCCAAACGGAACGGGAACAACAGTAAGCACTCCCGCAGGCCAAAGCGGAACTTTCAATATTCAAGGCGGAAAAACCTCGGACACAAATCTATTCCACAGTTTTAGAGAATTTGGCTTGTCGGACAAGCAAATTGCCAACTTTATATCAAACCCCAACATTCTCAACATTTTAGTGCGCATAAACGGGGGCAACCCCTCGTTTATTAACGGCAAAATTCAAGTAAGCGCCGGCAGCGGCACTCCTAACTTGTTTCTGATGAATCCATCCGGCATCATATTTGGCAACAATGCCAGCTTAGACGTGAAGGGTTCTTTCACAGCAACCACCGCCACGGGTATTGGATTTGGTAAGGATGGCTCGTTGTTCTTTAACGCTGTCGGTCCTAACAACTACACAAATCTGACAGGCCCGCCCACTTCCTTTGCTTTTGGAGGCGCTCAAGCAGGGGCAATTATCAGCACGGCAACAAAGTTAGAAGTCAACTCAGGGCAGAACTTAACCTTCCTCGGCGGCACCGTTGTCAGCACCGGCAGCCTTTCGGCCCCAGGAGGCGGTCAAATTACCCTAGCATCAGTCCGCGGGACAAATCTAGTGCGCATCAGCGAGCCAGGCAGTGTGCTAAGTTTGGAAATCAAGCCCTTAGGGACGAGCAGCCCAACTTCGACATTGCCGATCGCATCCTTGCCCGAACTGCTCACAGGCGGCATCAGTCAATTCGGCAGCGCTACAGGCGTCAGCGTCAAAAACGGTGAAGTGGTACTCACGGCGTCTAACCAGGCTAACCGAGTAGTAAGTGCGGGGGACGTTGCAGTCACCGGAAACCTGGCCCCCCAAGGCGGGGCGATCGCAATTCAAGCAGCCAACAGCGTTGCAGTCAGCGCAAACCTGACCACCCAAGGCCGCCCGATCGAAATTAAAGCAGCCAACAGCCTTGCAGTTACCGAAAACATGACGACCCAAGGCGGCGCGATCACCCTAAAAGCTAACGGCGACATTATCACTCGCGCTCTCAACTCCAGCTCCAGCACCACCTCCGGCGGCAACATCACCGTCACCAGCGTTACAGGAAAAGTAGAAACAGGCAATATCAACGCAGGGTCGAGCGCCAACAAAAGCGACTCCGGAAACGTTAGTATTACGGCCAGAGACGTTAAATATGTAGGACCCTCAAGCAACATTCAAACAGGGTTCATAGACGCGACATCCACAGGAGGAAACGGCGGCGCAGTCACCCTCAACGCCAGCAACGACATCGAAGTAAAGTATATCAACGCCGAAGGCAACAAAGACGGAGGAAAGATTGACATTCAAGCCGGCCGTTATTTCCGAGCTACAGGCACTTTCACCACAAGCGCAAACGGAGGCGGAAAGGGAGGCGGAAAACCCACAAACTACTGCTCCTCGCCAGGTTGCAGCATTTCCGCCTTCTCGACTGGTACCGGTAGCGGCGGTAACAAGGGAACTATCACCATTAGCCACGGAGGCGGAACGAAAACTCCTTTCGGCATCGGGCCCGACTATAACGGCTTAAACGGTACTGCAGGCAGCATTGTCATTGGGGGTAATAACCAGGTAATTCCTTTCGGTGACCCTAAGGCAGAAAACCGAATTAACATTGAGGATTCTAAGGGACAGGAACCACTACAAACACCGACAGGTTCTGGGACGACAGGTTCTGGGACGACGGGTTCTGGGACGACAGGTTCTGGGACGACGGGTTCTGGGACGACGGGTTCTGGGACGACAGGTTCTGGGACGACGGGTTCTGGGACGACGGGTTCTGGGACGACGGGTTCTGGGACGACGGGTTCAGGGACGACAGCGTGTGGGTCGACGGGGT
>NZ_JANMZH010000901.1:0-1602 GCF_031383065.1 Microcoleus sp. OTE_8_concoct_300
ATTTTGCTCCCTTGACAGGGCGATCGCTCAAATGGTATATTGATTGCATTCAGACGCAACTGAACCTTGAAAACCTTATATTTCAAGCCTCCCAGACCCCGGCGGCCGGAAAAAACCTAAAACCCTATCAGGGATTGAAACACTATTGCCGAGAACGGATCGGCGAACGGATCGGGCCGGAAAAAACCTAAAACCCTATCAGGGATTGAAACTAAAATAGCCCTTAACGCTAATATCAACGCCAGGCCGGAAAAAACCTAAAACCCTATCAGGGATTGAAACGGAGAAATACCAACAAAAGAAGACATCATTCTCTATAGCCGGAAAAAACCTAAAACCCTATCAGGGATTGAAACCAACGCGACCAAAACAGTAGCCGGGGCTGTCGGTGCCGGAAAAAACCTAAAACCCTATCAGGGATTGAAACTTGAGCGGTATCAGTCGAGAACAATCTCGCCTAGAGCCGGAAAAAACCTAAAACCCTATCAGGGATTGAAACTTTGGCAATGCCGTTTACAGCACCCAGCGACTTGATAGCCGGAAAAAACCTAAAACCCTATCAGGGATTGAAACGGCAAAGTTGGCGGCGTTGTGGGGGGTGCGCTAGAGCCGGAAAAAACCTAAAACCCTATCAGGGATTGAAACTTCTTGCTTTAAGCGCCGCCAAGCGCTTTTTACAGCCGGAAAAAACCTAAAACCCTATCAGGGATTGAAACGCCCAACTGATAAGTAGAGGGCTGTTGACTGAGGGCCGGAAAAAACCTAAAACCCTATCAGGGATTGAAACCTTATTAAGTCTTAACTCGCTCAAATCGCCCCCTGCCGGAAAAAACCTAAAACCCTATCAGGGATTGAAACTAAAAAAGAGTGGGCGATCGGCTATTTCCGATCGCGCCGGAAAAAACCTAAAACCCTATCAGGGATTGAAACTGGTGTTTTTTCTTCGGGTTGCCCTGCTTGTGCTGGCCGGAAAAAACCTAAAACCCTATCAGGGATTGAAACAATGGCAAACTGCTCTTTCTTGGTAAATACTGCTGCCGGAAAAAACCTAAAACCCTATCAGGGATTGAAACCAAGAAGTGCTTGAATCAAATGGCACTTTCGAGTGGCCGGAAAAAACCTAAAACCCTATCAGGGATTGAAACCTTCTAAATATTATTGACGGAGGAACGCAGTATTTGCCGGAAAAAACCTAAAACCCTATCAGGGATTGAAACGAGCTGGCGATCGAGTACGAAAACGACGCTTCAGGCCGGAAAAAACCTAAAACCCTATCAGGGATTGAAACCAAGGTAAGGACTTCGGCTCAATAACGGTTTTTGCCGGAAAAAACCTAAAACCCTATCAGGGATTGAAACGAATTCTTCAGTTTTGACGTGAGTAATAATTTCGCCGGAAAAAACCTAAAACCCTATCAGGGATTGAAACTTGATACTCATCCTGTTTCCTCGCTTCCTTCGCGCCGGAAAAAACCTAAAACCCTATCAGGGATTGAAACTACGCTCTGGAAATCTTGCTGTGGCTGATTCGCAGCCGGAAAAAACCTAAAACCCTATCAGGGATTGAAACAACGCTAATTCATGCTTGCCTGATAGAGCGGTA